>CAYYJU010000012.1:10109-17668 GCA_964472335.1 uncultured Candidatus Saccharibacteria bacterium
ATGGATTTAAAACACATACGAAATTTTTCAATAATAGCGCACATAGACCACGGCAAAAGCACCTTGGCTGATAGAATGCTTGAAATTACGCATACTATACCAGAGCGAAAAATGCGTGACCAAATGCTAGATACTATGGAATTAGAGCGTGAAAGAGGTATCACCATCAAGATGCAACCAGTAAGAATGGAACATGTTTTAAATGGTCAAAATTACGTTTTAAACCTTATAGATACTCCAGGGCATATAGACTTCTCCTACGAAGTTTCTCGAGCCCTAAAGGCCGTAGAAGGCTCTATATTGCTCGTAGATTCTACTCAGGGCGTGCAGGCTCAGACGCTAACTACACTTGCCCTAGCTCGAAGTAGTGGACTAAAAATCATTCCAGTTTTGTCAAAAATCGATTCTCCTTTGGCAAGGATAGAAGAAGTAAAAGACGAGGTATCGGAGCTTTTGGAGTGTGACAGAGATGAAATACTTTTAGTGTCTGGTAAGACAGGAGAAGGAGTACCAAAATTACTCGAAGAAGTCATAAAACAAATTCCAGAACCCAAAGAAGAACACAAAGGAGAAAATATTCTGCGTGCCCTAGTTTTTGATTTTAAATATTCAAACCACAGAGGGGTGATAGTATTCGTACGTGTTTTAGATGGACAGGTCTCTAAAAATGAGAGTTTGCTTTTTGGGGTATCAAAAGAAAAATTTACTTCACTAGAGGTAGGTACTTTTTCACCAGAAGAGACTCCGCGAGAAAGTCTTTCTGCTGGCGACACAGGCTACATAGTCACAGGTATCAAGAAACCCGGTATTGCCTCTGTAGGAGATACAATCACAATGCATAAAAATCCATTACCAGCATTTCCAGGATACATGCAACCCATGCCTGTGGTTTGGGCATCTGTTTTTCCTGAAGATGCAGATGATTTTGCTGAGTTAAAATTGGCTTTGGGTAAATTAAAGCTTTCGGATTCGGCTTTTTCTTACGAAGAAGAATCTTCAGGTTCTTTGGGTAAAGGTTTTCGTTGCGGTTTTTTGGGAATGCTCCATCTGGAAATAATCACTGAAAGATTAAAACGTGAATTTAATTTGGATTTGGTTATCACCACACCATCTATTACATATGAGGTTTTATTAAAAAATGGTAAAAAAGAAAAAATTTATTCCCCGCACTTTTTCCCAGACGATAGCGTAATTGATAAAATTTTTGAACCATGGGTAAACTTAAAAATTATCACTCCAGTAGAATACATTGGCAATATAATGCAGTTGCTCTTTGACCACGAAGCAGAAATAGGTGAGACAGAAAATTTTGGAGATACTAGATCTTCTATTGCTGTAAAGATTCCGCTTCGAGAATTGATGCGTAATTTTTTTGATGAATTAAAAAGTACATCTTCTGGTTACGGGTCTATATCTTATGAAATAGGTGAAATGCGAGAAGCAAATGTCACTAGACTCGATATATTAGTGGCAGATGAAATAGTGCCTGCTTTTTCTAGAGTTATATCAAAGAGGAGAGTAGAAGAGGAAGCAGAAAATACAGTAGAAAAATTGGACAAGCTTCTACCTAGGCAAATGTTTTCTATGAAAATTCAAGGTAAGGCTTTAGGGCGTATTATTTCATCTCGATCAAAATCTGGCATGAAAAAAGATGTGACTCAGCATATGTATGGTGGAGATATTACTCGAAAGATGAAACTTCGTGAAAAGCAAAAGAAAGGTAAAAAGAAGATGAAAGAAAAGGGAAAAGTAAATATAACCCAAGATGTTTTCTTGAAGATGATGCGTAGCGGAGATAAATAATATATACAGACTAAGGCGTAGTAAAGAAAGGAGAGTAGAGTAGTATCATACTAAAAATTATAAGTATACTAACTACTGCCCAGATAAACTGTATTTTCTTTCGATGTTTTTTATTGAAAAGCATATATAGTATAATAGCATAGTATGAGAGATTTTCAACAAAAAAAGAGATGGAGAAATATCATGGAATCTTGGCCAGTATTGATACTTTTGAGTATTATACTATTGTTTTTTGCTTGGGGTGTCATAGGTGTGTTGGTCAGAATGCAGACAACGAGAGAAAATAGGAAAATAGCAGAAGCAAAGTTTGCTGAATTACAAAAGAAAAAGGAAATATTTAAGTATGATGTAGCAAAACTAGGAAATCAGAATGGTATAGAAGAAAGCATAAGAGAAAAATTTCCAGTCGTAAAAGAAGGGGAAGGTTTGATAATAGTAGTAGATGATAACGCTAAAATAGAAGAGAAAGATGAAGAAAAAAAAGGATTTTTCTCTTCCTTATTATTTTGGCGGGATTAGTTTAGTGGCAAAATGAGTCCTTCCCAAGGATTAGACACGAGTTCGATTCTCGTATCCCGCACATTTTGACAAATCTTAATTAGATGTTAATATTTTCATAGTTTAGTTTTTTGAATCTATTAAATAAATGGGTGCGAACCCAGGGAGAAATTTATGCAGGAAACACTTGATTTCATTGTTTGCGTTGATCGTTCTATTAAACCCACCTATCCAAAAAACCGGGAACCTCACTTTCCCAAATACGAACTTAGCGGACCTACGAAATATGACCTCCGAGAGCTTATCCAGTGGCAAAACGACTATCAGAAATATGGTCAGCAGATTACTACCGGGGAGGATATCTATCTTGACGGCCCAGACATATCTGACTGCACAAACCTCATGGACCTTATAGCCATCAAGGAAAAAGGCATCGCAGTTTTCCGTGCTGTTTTTCAGGGTAAGATAGTCTTCGCATGGAAATCTGTTGTAGAGAACGATGTTGATGATGTCTTTGTTCCGCTTCTTTGGGAGCAGAATGAAGAGTTGGTCTTGGGCTGGCGCTACATTGGTCGGAACTTCGACCACAATTGCGTCGCACTCCGTTTTCCACCAAGAGAAAATATCCAATAATACCTAACAACCCCGCATACAAAGCTTCGTGCTTGTGGCGGGGTTTTGTATTTTTTATGTATTTTATTAAATTTGACAGATATGGTATAATGGAACTATTAGAAGATAAAAAAGAAAAAAATATGCAACAAGTAACAATTTATTCAACGCCTACATGTCATTTTTGTCACATGGCCAAAGAGTTTTTTAAGGAAAAAAATATAGCATACACAGAGCACGATGTTGCAAGTGATTTAGAAAAAAGAAAAGAAATGATAGAAAAGAGTGGACAGATGGGCGTCCCTGTTATCATCATTGGAGAGGAGCTCACTGTTGGGTTTAATCAGCCAAAGATAGTCGAATTGCTAGGTCTCTAATAGGCCTTGCCCTCGTAGTTCAATGGATAGAACAGTCCCGTCCTAAGGGATAGATGTACGTTCGATTCGTGCCGGGGGCACTATTGATTTTTATATAGCTATGCTAATATTTTGTTATGGAACAAAATGATTTTAAACCTAAATTTGAGTCAGGGGCTAGAATAGCTTCACCTGAAAGCAGGGCTGTGTATAAAGATTTCCAAGATTTAATAAAAGCTGGCGGATGCAGAGTAGAAGATTTGCGTCTAATTTATAAAAATGGAACTATAGATTTGGAACAATTTGCAAAACTTTCAGCATTTCTAGCTGAAGAACTTGAGAAAAGAGATGGCATTGATCCACTTACTGGTACATTAGACCATAGTTTTTTTAAATCTAAAATAGATAGCTTGATAGAAAAATTAAATAAACCTGAGCTCGGCAATCAAGCAAAATCAGTAATGGTAATTTTTTTAGACATAAATGAAATGAAAAAATTAAATGATATAAATAACAGTCACCTTGTAGGAACTCAAGCAATATTAAATGTAGCTGGTCGCTTGAAAGAAGCAACAAAAAAGAATGATTCAATATTTCGTTTTAGAGCAGGTGATGAGTTTATAATTTTGTTGTCTATAAATGACTCTAATCCTAGAACTTTGCAAAGTGTATTTGAAAGAATAAAAAAAGATGTAAATGAAAACTTGTCTGTAGACGTCGACGGAAAAAACATCCCATTTAGTGTAGCTATGGGGTATGAAACTCTAATACAGGGAGAAGAAAAAAGCGTCGAAGATATAATAAAAGAAGCTGATTTGAAAATGTATCAAGATAAAGAGCTTTCAAAAAAATCATAAAGATTTTCTAAAAAGACTTTGATTTTTCTAGTTGTTTTTGTTAATATCTATCTATGGACCCAGAAGAAAGAGAGCTTTTACAAAGAAGCGTAGCTTTAGCAGAGGAGAATAATAAAATGCTGCATTCAATGGTTCGCTCTCAGCGTATTGCGAGTATTTTTAGAGCAATATATTGGGTGTTCATAATCGGGTCTGCCATAGGGGCATATTATGTTCTTCAGCCGTATTTAAGCCAATTAATGGGTGTATATAGCGGAGCAGGAAGTATATTGGATGGTTTTTAGAATATTGTTTGGATAGGTGTTTTAGTAGAAATGCTTGGATAGGTGTTTTAGTAGAAATGCAGTGTTAGAAAGTAAAAGTTAAGTTTTAAATTGATAATACAATATATGCTTGGATAGCTCAGTTAGTAGAGCATTCCCCTGAAGAGGGAAGGGTCGGCAGTGCAAATCTGCCTCCAAGCACCATGAATAAAAAAACCACCCATTTTGATAGGGTGGTTTTTTTATTTTGTATTATATAGATTTTACTTTTACACTGTTCTTCTTTTCTTTATCTACCTTCTGTATTTTTATAGTTAGAAGGCCGTGTTTTTCTGTAGCTTCTGCTTCCTCTGGTTCTACTTCAGCAGGGAGGTTTATAGTACGAGAAAATTTACCCCAATATAATTCTTTTGTGAAATAATTGTCTTCGTCAATGGTCTTATTTTCTTCACGCTTACCACGGATAGTGACTACATCTCTACCGATTACCAACTCCAAATCCTCAGGGCGGACACCAGCCACCATAGTCTGCACTACTATGTCTGTATTTGTCTGGTATAAGTCTACAGCCAGCTCTGCCTCTTCTGGTTCTTCTTCTACCCAGTTGCTGACAGATTTTTTATCATTCCTATTTGTTTCTTTTGAGTATTCTTCTCGGTCTTCCTGTTCTTCTTTCATGCTTATACTGCCTGTTAGTCTCTCAAAAAAACTTCTTTTTTTATTTTCCATAAATTTTAAATAATTTAATTAATAATTCTATGACATTCTTCTTACTTTTTCAAAAAGTAGTAACACGACGATAGTGACTACCCATAAAAATCCAAACACTTTTAGAAAGTCACTACCACTATTTCTTATTATAAAAAAATTAAAGACACTATGCAAGGTGATAGCGAATATCAAGCCAACTAAAACATGCCAATATTTTTTTATTCCACTCATGTGGAATGCTATGCCGAGTGCAATACCCAAAACTCCACTTGAGACAGTGTGAAGTAAGGTAGATCCTAAAAACCTCAATTGACCAGTGAGTAGGCTGACTGTAGTATCTCCTAAAGATAATGGTTTTATTAAAAATAATGTATTTTCAAGTGCAGCAAAGCCCAAAGCTCCGGTAATCATATATATTGGCCAATCTATTGGCTCATCTACCTCATTTGTTTTATAGAGTATTAGCATCACAGCCAAAAATTTCATTATTTCTTCTATGCTGGCCCAGCCAATTATTTTCCATTCATGACTACTTGCATAAGCCTGTATTAATTTTTGTAAAGGCAATACACATACTACTGCGAGCATTCCCATGATAAATACAATAGTGAGTAAGGCTTTTGGTTCAGGCTTGTTTTCCTCCTCTCTAACCCAAAACCATAGCCATAAAAGTGAGGGGATTATGCCACCTATAAATGCTAAACCTAAAATTTTTGGGTCGCTAAACATTTTTATTTATTTTGTATATTTACTGGCCAATGCTCTATCATTAATAATCTATTTTCCTTTTCAGGAAGCATACTCCAGATTTCTTCGGTGATAAAAGGCATAAAAGGATGCAAAAGTTTTATAGAATTTTCTAAAATATAATATAGAGTAGCTCCGTATTCTATTTTACCTTTTGATTCTTCTATTATCTCATCAGCAAAACGATGCCATATATAATGATACAATTTTTCTGCAGCTAAATAAAATTTGAAGTTATCCATATCAGCTGTGATTTCCTTGTTGAGGTTTTCAAACTCTTCTATGAGTTCTTTTTTTAATTCCCCATCTCTTTTCATTGATAGGGTATAGCGAGTGATGTTCCAAATTTTATTTGCAAAGTTTTTATAAGCCTTTACTTTTTCTTCTTGCAGTGCGAGGTCTGTACCAGGAGTATTGCCGACGATTAGTGCCATACGCAAGGCATCTGTGCCGTACTTGTCTGTGAGTGTGAGTGGGTTTACGACATTTCCTTTTGACTTACTCATCTTCTTGCCTTTTGCATCATTTACTAATCCGTGTAGGTATACTGTGTGAAAAGGTGCTTTACCAGAAAGATAGAGTCCAAAGATTACCATTCGTGGCACCCATTTAAATATTAGATCATGCCCCGTCTCCATCACATCGGTAGGGTAGTAAGACTTAAAATCTTTGTTGTCTGGAAAACCTGTGACCATTAGTGGCCATTGTCCTGAAGAAAACCAAGTATCAAATGTGTCTATATCTTTTACCCAGCCTTCACCTTCAGGTTTTTCTCTGCTTGCTACAGCTTCTCCATCACGAAACCACGCAGGGATAGATATACCCCAGACTATTTGCCTAGAGATGTTCCAATCGATATTATTTTCCATCCAATATCTAAAAATCTTTTCATAGTTATCAGGTATAAATTTTACTTCACCTTTATCTACTGATTCTAGAGCCATCTTTGCCAAAGGTTCCATTTTTACAAACCATTGGTCTTTGATTTGTGGTTCTATGATGGTCGCACACTTGTAGCATTTTTTTATAACATTTTTATAGCTCTCATCTATTTTTACGAGTAAACCTTTTTCTTTTAGTTTCTCTACTATTTTTGGTCTAGCTTCTTTTATTTTTATTCCAGTAAATTCTCCCGCAACTGGTAAAAGTTTTCCATCCCAGCCTATGATTTGCTCGATGTCTAAATCATATTTTTTTGCGAGTTCAAAATCTACCTGTGAATGCCAAGGAGTTATAGTCATAACCCCAGTACCAAATTCCATATCTACTACAGAATCTTTTATGATAGTTGCTTCTATGGGGCCATTTATCCACTCGACTGTTATTTTCTGCATATGCTCATAGTTCACATATCTTTTATCTTCTGGGTGCATCACTACATATTTATCAGAAAATTTTGTCTCAGGGCGTACTGTGCCTATCTCAAATGGTCCATATTTAAAATAATAGAAAGGAGAAACTTCTTCGGTTGATTCTGTTTCTACTTCAGAAAGGGAAGTCTGATGTTTAAAGCACCAGTTTACAGTCCTCTTGCCTCGATACACTAGCCCATCATTATACATTTTTATAAAAGTGTCTTGAGTTTTATTTACTACATCAAGGTCGAGTGTAAATTTTTCTCGAGACCAATCACACGAAGCTCCGAGTGAACGAACCTGCCCCTCCATATTTTTTTTGTTTACTAAAGTAAAATCTAAAATTTCTTTATATAA
>CAYYJU010000012.1:17694-17913 GCA_964472335.1 uncultured Candidatus Saccharibacteria bacterium
CATTCCAAATCTACTTCGTCCTTCTTTCTCAAGTTTTTTTTCATACACTACCTGTGTCTCAAAACCCGCATGGTCGGCCCCTGGAATCCATAGGGCTTTGTATCCCTGCATTCTCTTGTATCTAGTCATTATATCTTCAAGGGTAATAAAAAGAGCATGCCCTGCGTGCAAGTCCCCATTGGCATTTGGGGGAGGCATGACAATGGTAAAAGGTTTACC
>CAYYJU010000013.1:0-17583 GCA_964472335.1 uncultured Candidatus Saccharibacteria bacterium
CTTACTTTCTTTTCTCTTACCTGATGCCATTGTTCTTCGTACATTACCTCTGACAGTTCTTGAATTTGTTTTTGTACGTTGACCTCTGACTGGCAATCTCTTCATGTGCCGACTTCCTCTGTAACTCTTCACATCTTTTAATCTCTTTATGTTTGCTGATATTTCTCTTTTCAAATTTCCTTCTATTGTCATACTTTCTATGACAGCACGAATTTTATTTTCTTCGTCATCATTTAAATCTTTAGCGTGGCGTCCAGCGTCAATGTTTACTTGTGCTAAAATTTTTCGAGAAGTAGAAAGACCGATACCATATAGCACGGTCAAACCAAATTCTAATCTTTTTTCGTCTGGTATTGTTATTCCAAGAATTCTCATAATTATTGTTTTTGTTTATGCTTAGGGTTTGAGCAGATAATTCTTAAATGCCTGGCTCTTTTAACCATTTTACAATTGTGACAAATTTTTTTTACTGCTGATTTTATTTTCATAAAAGACTTTTACTTAAATGACACAAAAAAAGGGAAAAAACCCTTATTTTTCAATACTATAACTTTTTAAAAACCGTATTTACTATAATACACTATTCTTAAAAAAATTACAACCTTTTTACTATCCTCCCCTTTCCACCATAGGAATCAAGGACGACTTCGACAGAATCACCGACTAAAACCTTGATTCTGTGCATTCGCATTTTCCCAGATAAATATGCCAAAATTTCTTTATCTACATCGTTTTCTTTTATGTTTACTCTAAACAAAGTAGATGGTAATGCCTCTGTTACTGTCCCTTTTGTCGTCAAAGGTTTTTCGTTTTTAATTTGACTCATTTATATTTTTATATTAACAGAATTATGACCAATGGTCAATGTGTTTTATATTGATAATATTAATTATTTTGGATAATTTACAGTAACCTTGATGTCTTTCAATTTACTTGGTATGGATCTAACCCAAAACGGACTAAGCTCAAGCTCAGCAGAATCTACATGAGGATACTGTGATAGTATCTCATTGAAGTCTTTTTTTGATTTACCTAAAAGTGACCCCGCAAAACTAGCGTCATCAAACTTCCAGACAACCTTGGCACTACCAGATAAATTGAAGTTTATATTCTGAACATCGTTGAATGATATGTCTTGGTCTATCATGGTAAAAACTAAATCTTTAATATTTGGTATATAAATCTCACTGTCATCGTAATTGGCGATACTGTCTTTGGCAATTTTTGTAGTCAATTCTTTTTCGCTAAACAAAAAACCATACAATGTACCTTTTACTTTGACTGGTAAATTATTATCTACTGATGTAAACTCGACACCTTCTTCGTCTATATTCAAAAAGGCTGCGTCTTTGAATAAGATAAACCCGTTTGGAATCTGGTCAATAGCTTTTTGTAAGAGCTTATCTTTCAAGCTTACTTTGAGTTCATTGAAAACCTTTTGCTGTTCGGCTTCGGCAATAACTGGAGTCTTGCCTTTAAAGCCACCTGTTATTGCTCCGTTGCTTCTTCCATAAAACTTTTCATATTTTGGAGTTCCCTTGAACCCAGATATAGTGAAATCTAGTGGTTCACTATTGTATTCTACTCCAGCTTCTAATCCCAAAATACCTACTTCGACTTTCCCAGCAGTGCCATCTATATTCATACCTGGAACGACGACCTCACCAACAGTTTTGTAAAATTTACCATTTGAACCTTCGAGCTTTGTATTATTTGCAAGTTTTTGAGGGGCAATACTAAATGTATTATATAGAAAGATTTTACCTTTAGAATTTAAAGAGACTTCTTTCTCTTCTCCGCCAGGAACTTTTTTGACTTCTTCCCCAGAAATAATAACCAAGTCAAAAGATAAGCCATTCGAATTTATATCTTTTATGGCGGACCAATTTTTATCCAAAGAAAAATCATTTATCTTTGGGTTTACGGTAACTGTAGCTCTGGCAAAGAGAAAAGATAGAGCAAATATAAAAAATATTATAGAAATAAAAGCTACCAACCAAAGCCCGTGACGAGATTTTGTATTTTTATTTTCTTTAAATTCTCTATATTCTGGAATTTCTCTTTTAGTAAATTCTTGCCTAGGAATTTTTTTTATCGTTGGATATTTTTTTACCTCTTCCATCCTTGGAGTATCTCTTTGGGTGGTATATCTGACCATCTCCTTTTTAGGAGATTTCAAGGAAGAATTTTTTACTTTCACCATGTCTTGAAATAAATTTTTAGGCATAATTATATTTTATCTTGTAGTAAGAATTTTTCAAAGTTACGTTCGGGTACTTTTGCTAAAAAACGATTTATATAAGCCCCATCGATGGTGAGAAAAGCATTAAACATGGAGTCTTCCCCGAATTCTGCTATCCCGTGCAAATTTTCAATATTTAAAAATACAATCTGAAATTTTGATTCCGTCAGTGTGTATTGATTGAATTGCTCAGTCTTTATTATTTCTGCGAAAAATTCTGCTAAATCTTTGTCTACAGTGGTATATACAAAGGCTGGTATAGAGATATCATTGGACAGGTTTGCTAGAGATTCTTGAAATTTCTTTAACCATTCTATTTTTAGCCTTGCTATTGCTGGCTCTAATGTATTTAAAGTATTCGCTGCTGCGTGTCCATCTTTGAATAATGAAATTAATGACTTAGCTTCTGCTAGTGAGCATTTCATAGTAGAAGCAACCTCGCGTATCATAAAGTTTATGCCGAGTGGGAAAGAAGTGGACTCTCGTAAAATATCGTTTTTTACCATAGAAATATCAGTAATTTCTCCTCCAATATTGATCAAAAGAAAATTATTTTGATCTACAAATAAATCACGAATTATTGTAAAAGCTGCCAATGTAAATGGAGAAAATTTTATCTCACTACTTATAGCGCTAGAAGTGAAATGTTTGGCTATGGTTTCTTCTATTTTTTTACATACTTTTTCTTCGCTCATTGAAACGAAGATAGTCATCTCTACTTCTTTAGCTTTTTTACCTAATGGCTTTATGGTCTCATAGCCATTTAAAACTATTTTAATATTTTTTAATTCAATCAATCGAAGAGCATGGTCAGCATCTGCATATTTCTTTAGATAGTCTTCTTTGAGGAGAGCTATGTCTTTTTGTATCAACTCTTCGGATAATTTTGAGGTAAATATAAAAGGTGTATCTTGTTTATAACTAATAACTCTGGTCTGAGAAATATGCCATGGTGATGAAAATATACAGAAAATCCTAGATGGAGCACCTAGACCTTTAGTGTAGATTTTATTTGTTACAGTTTCTAATGCTTGAATCGTAAGAAGTAAAAATCTATCTGGGTCTACCTTGTCTTCAAGTATTATCGGCTCACGAATAGAAGTAATTATTTTAGGTACGCCAGATTCTCTTATATAAAAAAGGGCAGCTTTTACAGACGAAGAGCCAATATCAAAAACTAGGACTAGCTCATCTTTCTTTTTTGATTTAGAAAAAATACCCAAGATATTCATAGTGAAATTATATCACTACTTACGAAACAAGGACAGCCTTTATGCGTCTAATACCCTGTGCCACAGATTCTTCTTTTTGAATTTTAAAAATTGATAGTTCGTTTGTATTTTTCACATGTGGACCACCGCAAAATTCAAGACTAAATGTATCATTATTTACTTCAGGAGTTTTACCTATTGAATACACAGAGACCATGTCAGCGTATTTGACGCCAAATTCCATCTGAGCGCCTAGTTTTTCTGCTTCAGCTTTTGGCATTTCATGACGAGTGACATTTAGACTTTCTTTTATTTTTTCATTTACCAAGTCCTCTACTTTCTTTTTTTCTTCATCAGTTAATTTATGGTCACAAAGAAAATCTATACGCAAACGCTCCTCAGTGATATTACTACCTCTTTGTTTTATATTTTTATCCACTACTTGCTGAAGTGCAGCTAATAATAAGTGATGAGCTGTGTGAAGACGGATGGTTTTTTCATTATGATTTGCTAGTCCCCCTTTAAACATACCTGCAGATGATGTCTGAGATAATTTTTGATGTTCTGCCATCTTTTTATTAAAATCTTCTTTATCTATAGTCTGTCCTTTTTCTTTTGCTAGTTCTTCGGTTAGCTCTACAGGGAAGCCATAAGTAGTAGCTAAAATAAATGGGTCAGTACCCTTTTCAAATTCTTTTGCTCCTTCGTTTAAAGTATTTAAAAATCTTTCTTCTTCTTTTTGAAAAATTGATTTAATATCTATGTTTTTTAAATCTGGATAAGTAGGTGAATATTTATCGACAAAAAATTTAATTAAATTTGTACTTAAAACTTTATGCGATTCTAAGGTGCGCATTTTAAATACTGCTCTTCTGATTAATCTCCTTAGTACATAACCCTGATTTTTATTTGCTGGTATAACACCATCGGAAATTAAAAAAGTGGCTGTCCTTGTATGATCTACAATAACTCTGATAGACTTTTCATCATACTTAAGAGAAGATTCTTTTACTATGTCTAATGCACCTTTTAACAGATCCGTGTCATAAGCTGTTTGTTTACCTTGCATTACCGCAGTGATACGCTCTAGTCCTGCACCTGTGTCTACATTTTTTTGTTTTAATTTTCCAATTACTTTTCCATCTTTCTTTTCATATTCCATGAAAACATCATTCCATATCTCTATGACCCTCTCATCTTTTATTGCTTCCAAGAAATCCGTGTGTGACAAATCTCCGACATCTCCAGACATGTCATAAAACATTTCACTGCAAGGACCACATGGGCCATTGTCTCCTGGACTCCACCAATTATCTTCAGCTCCTAAGGCATAAATCCTGTTTTCAGGTATACCTAGGCTCATCCAAATCTTTTTTGATTCTTCATCAAAAGGAGCATTTTCATCTCCTTTAAAAATAGTAAAATACAGACGATTTATATCTAAACCTAATCCTTCTTCTTTATTAGTTAAAAACTCATAACTCCACTTTATCGCATCTTGCTTGAAATAATCTCCAAGAGACCAATTCCCCATCATTTCAAAAAAAGAAAAATGGCGCTTATCACCAATATCTTCTAGGTCTCCGGTGCGTACACATTTTTGTATATCTGCTATTCTCTTTCCCATCGGGTGAGATTGCCCCAAGAGATATGGAACCAATGGTTGCATACCGGCAGTATTAAAAAGTACTGATGGATCGTTTTCAGGTACGAGAGAAGCTGAAGGAATTATTTTATGTTCCCTCTTTTCAAAAAATTTTAAAAATCTATTTCTGATCTCACTTGAATCCATTTTTTTATTAACTCTGGAATTTATCGTCGATTTTTTCTCCAGCCATTCTTCTGATAGGTTTTTCAATTATATTTACTGCGGTTAGCACCACAAATATAATACCAGTGACTATGAAAGCTAGACTGAAAAATCCGAAACCAGAAGCCATACCTACCCCTGCTGTGACCCACAATCCTCCTGCAGTGGTGAGACCCATCAATCTATTTCCTTGTAAAATTATAGAACCAGCTCCTAGAAAACCAATACCTACGATAATTTGTGAAGCTATTCTAGTAGGATCAAATCCTCCAAAAGTTCCGTGTTTTATTGCTATCATTTCAGAAATTATTATGAACAAAGCTGCTCCGATAGAAACCAAAGCATGAGTCTTCATGCCAGCTTCTTTGTGAACAATAGCTCTCTCTAAACCAATAAATAGACCTAAGCCTGCAGCTACTACTAATCTTAAAATAACATCACCGTTTTGTATTAAAAATTGAGACATAAACCAATTATACAACTACTCCACCACCTAGGCAAATGTCACCATCATAGACTACTACAGACTGACCACTCGCCACCAAGACTGGTTTTTCAAAAATTATCTCAGCACTGTCTTTTGTTTTTATTTTAATTTTGCAAGATAAAAATTCTCCATGATAGCGAATCTGTGCTGTATATGTTTTATCTTCTTTTGGTATTTCTGAAATCCAATTTATACTCTGCAGTCCAAGATAAAAAGGTGTGCTTTCTTTGGTCTTCGCAACCAAAGCTGGGTCAGCTATATTCAAGACAGAGTGCGAGCCATGAGAAAGCATCACCTTTTTATCTTGGGAAACAACTAAAATATTTTTCTTTATATCTTTTGCTACAACATAATAAGCTCCATCATTCGGGCTCTTTTTAGTGATTACGAAACCATGCCTTTCTCCGAGAGTATGAAACACGGCACCATCATGACGGCCAATCACTTCCCCGTTCTCATTTACCACATCACCCTTTTTTTCTTTTATGTAATGCTTTAAAAATTCTTTTAAATCAATCGCACCTAAAAAACAAATACCCTGACTATCATGTTTTTCAGCTACTGGTAATTTGAATTTTTTCGCTAACTTCCTAACCTCTGTTTTCTTTAGGTGTCCTATAGGGAATAAAATTTTAGACAGCTGTTTTTGATTTAAAGTCCAAAGGAAATATGATTGGTCCTTGCTTGGGTCTACCCCCTTTAAAAGGCAAGAATTTGTTCTTTCTTCACCTTTCGCAACCAAAGCTGGGTCAGCTATATTCAAGACAGAGTGCGAGGTGTGAGAAAGAATCAAATTCTTGCGCATTGCATAATGCCCAGTAGCTACAAAATCCGCGCCCATAGAAAGTGCCTTTTTTAAAAAAGCTCCAAACTTTACTTCTTTATTACACATGACATCTGGGTTTGGAGTCCGCCCAGCTTTATACTCTCTTATCATATAGTCTGCTACTTCATTTTTATATACATCTTCAAGATCAAGTGCTAGAAATGGTATGTCTAAATACGCAGCCACACGCATGGCGTCTCTCTTTTCATCTTCTTCATTGCATTCTATGAAATCTGGGTGCCAAGTCTTTATAAAAACCCCCACTACTTCATAGCCTTTTTGTTTTAGTAAGGTAGCGGAAACAGCGCTATCTACGCCCCCAGAAAGCCCTACAAATATTGTCTGCTTTTTTCTTACCATAGATGTAATTTACCTTTATTTTAAAAATTTAGCTATATTTAGCTTGTGCTCAGAAAAACTCTTTGCATAGTGAGTATTCCCTTCTTTGTCGTGAATATAATATAAATAAGATGATTTCTTTGGATTCAATGCGGCATTTATAGCCTCTAATCCAGGGTTGCCGATAGGTTCTCTTGGTAATCCTTTTACTTTGTATGTATTTGGTTCGGCGTCCACCTGAAGTGGCATACCTATACTTAGTCTCTTCCATAAGATTCCAGATATCAATTCGCGGTCAGCATCACCACTCGCTTCTTTTTCTAGTATTGAAGCCATGATAATTATTTCATTTTCAGTTTTTCCAGACAGAGAGATAGCTTCACGCAGTGGGGCAATTTTTTTCTCATAATTTTTACTCATAGATTCAATAGCTTTTATCTCTGTATCTGTGCTCAAGAAATAATAAGTGTCAGGGAAAAGATAACCCTCTTTGGCTTTTAATAGAAAATTATTTTTATTAAAATATTTTAATTTCTTACTATATACTTCTACTATTTCATTTATATTTAAGCCTTCAGGTATGGTGACTGCCACTCTAGTTGTGTAGCGTTCCCCTTTTACTATGAGGAGAGCCGCTTTATATACAGGCATTTTTTCTTCAAATAAATAGTCTGAGAATTTTATACGTTTCTCACCACCAAAGGCTATGGCAAAAATTTCAAACATAGAACTTGAACGTATAATATTTTCCTTCTTTAATTTTAGTGAAATACTATGTAGGCTCATTCCTGGCTCTACTTGTAATATAGTACCTGGTATAAAATTAGATGGCGCACTAAAAAGAAAAAAATATATTAAAATAAAAAAAACTAATACAAAAAAAGAAATCCCAAAAAACTTAAAGTTTCTAGACTTTAAAAAAGAATATCTTTCATCCTTTAAAGGAATATCTTGTATATTTTCTTCCATATTAAGTCGGTAAGTTTGTAGGTGGAGAAGCGTCAGTAGATTCAATACGCTCAAGTGTAGGAACTTTTAATATCTGACCAGGGAAATGCCACAGGGTAGCAATCTCTTCGGTGTTTAAGACGAAAGTTTGTGGGTGAAAATATGGCAAAAAGAAAGGTTGTATTAAAACTGAACCCGCAATAATACTTTCAAATGGCCAACTAAGTGCATGCTTGTTGAACAAATGATGCCTCATAGGTAAATGGAAAAATCCTCTCTCTCTGTATTCATGAAGCATTCTATCTGCAAGCAACATTACTTTTTCTTGTGAAAGACCAAATAATCCACTATATGCATCTGCCTGTGTGGAATTCATACGCACTAGTCCATTTACATCCGGAGCATCGTACTGACGAAAGATAAGACGGATATTTCTTCTACTACTCATATCCCAAGCTTCTTTTTTTGCTACATACATCACTCTTATACCTGTCTCAAAACCAATCTTTGAAGTTTTAGCACTCATAGCTTTTGCTGCTCTATCTAGATAAGCAGGCACACGAACTTCGATTCTAGAGTTTCCGGGATCACCTGGGCGTGCTTTTATACTAGTGTAATCTTTAAGTAACTTAAATAATTCATTTCTAGCTTCTACTACCCAATCATGAGTACCAAACCAAGTACCTTTGGTGTGATACATCTTCTTTACAGGAGTGATCACAATCTGCAACCACATTTGCTCACCTTTTTTTAATGAACCAAAAAGTTCTACAACTGGAGAAATCGGATCTACTTTATATTCTTCTTTTGGATCTTTATCTAGTCCAAAATCAACATATGTTTTTAGTGGATAGGCTTCTGGCTTTAACAAACCGAATTCGCAACCCCATCCCATCCATGCACTCTCTGGACTTATTTTATCAACTGCCAAAGTATAGTCTGGGACTTCTCTTATTTGGGACTGAGGATACTGAGCATACATCTGTGTCTCTATAAGACCTCGAATACGGGTAGGTGTGCGAATATAAAAATGTACTTGTCCATCGATAGACGCTATTTCCAAAGAAAACCAAAACCAGACGGCTCCTTGCCAATACTCTTCTTTACCTCCTTTATAACTCCAGTGATAGAGAGCATTGGTAATAAAAAGCTCCATAGCTTTTGGTGAACGCAACACTTCTCTCGGAGGAATAATTTCTAGAAGGACAAAATCAATACCGGAAATAAAATCTTGTCTTATATAATGAATCCACATTTTGTACGCTACCCAGCCGATAAAAAAAGTTCCTATCAGTGGAAGGATGCCTTTTACCAAACCATACAACATGTCGTAATACCAAAGAAGAAAAACAGCTACTGCAGCAAGAAGCCAAGGCCAATATTCCATAATTGCAGTTTCTAGACCTTCTGTAAGCTGATCCATGTTAATAGTGTAATATAAAAAAATTAAAAAATACAGCTTTTTTAGCTGTATTTTTTAATTTAATATTTTATTCTTTAAACTACGTTGTAAAGTCCACTCTTATCAACTTTAAAGTATTTGGGATTTACTAAATTCACTAATATTGTGTTTTTCTTGAAGTATCTTTCTTTGTTTACTTTTTCAATCACATCATCTTTTGTCATAGGGCCTTCTCTCTTTAGTATGTCTCGTATTACTTCACGAGCAGTACCAGCTTTGTAACCCCACTCAGATAAAGCATACATTCCTCTCCCTACTAATACAAAGCGAGAATCTTTTATAAGTTCGTTGTGGCAAGTAGCATAATGTACTTTCTTATTAAATGTCTTTGAAATAGAATTTGCTACCTCTTTGAAATGCATTGGTGAACCGTGTCTTCTCATGACTAAGAAAGCATAATCTTTTACTCCACGAGTACGGACATTTGGACTTGAAGCTTTACCCCATTCTCCAAATGGATTCTTTGCAATCTTCTTTGACATAGATAGCCATCTCTTTGCTATCTCATCGTCTCGGTATTGCTCGGATACATCTTTCATATGATCAAAAAACATTTTAATCATTTCGGTCTCTGGTATTAGGTCTTCGTCTTTTAGACTTGTGTAAAGTTTCTTCAATGTAGCGTGAACTTTTTCACTCATCTCATCATCTACGCTAAAACGAGTATGAAAATGATCATCTTCGCGGTGCTTTTTAAAAGAATCACTCAAAGTAAGGAAAAAGTGAATATGGTTTTGAGTAGTCTTGTCTTTTGATATGTATGGCAATAACTCATGCTCTGGAATAATTGAACCTAGGTTTTTTATAAGTTGTTTCAATTCTTCAAAAGCTGCTTGTTCTAATTTGTAAGCATCTGACTTTTTAATAGCAGACAAAGCCACGTCTTCTATTTGACGCACACGCTCTCTGGTGATTTTATATTTTTTACCAATTTCCTCGAGAGTGTGCCTCTCGCCGTCAGGTGTCAACCCAAAACGGTTCATAATAACATCAAAAGACCGGTCCGTAAGATGTGAAATTATTTTTTTAGTAATTTTTTTTGGTTTAAAAGTTATTGTTGACATAAATTTATTTTTTTTAAATTAATTCTTACTTTTACTTTTATGATCTATTTTTCTTTACTCTATCTAACTCGGTTAAATATTTTTTTCTTAGTCTTACAGATTTTGGAGTGACTTCTAGGTATTCATCATTGTTCATGACTTCTAGCCCCCTCTCAATACTTAAGATAAATGGAGGATTTAAAGTGAGAGCTTCATCAGTACCAGAAGCTCGCATGTTTGTGAGCTGTTTTCCTTTAGTAGGATTTACAGCCATGTCTTCTCCTTTTAGAACATTACCTACAACCATACCTTCGTAAACTTCACTACCATGTTCTATGTATAATATACCACGTTCTTGCAAATTTGCCAAGGCAAATGCCACAGCTTTACCTCCAATCATAGAAGTCATAGATCCATATGAGCGCTTTTTTATTTCCCCAGCGTGTTCTTTGAAGCCAGTGACTCGTGAACTCATTATTCCCTCTCCTTTTGTATCAATAATAAATTCGCCACGATAGCCGAGTAATCCACGAGTAGGTATATCAAAGATAATTCTCGCAATACCGTTTTTTTCAACCATATCCTTCATGATTCCGCGTCTCTTGCCGATTTTCTCAATTACACTTCCACTTGATTCCATAGGAACATCTATCACTAGCTCTTCATATGGTTCTGTCTTTACCCCATCTTTTTCTTTGATTATAACCTCTGGTTGAGATACCTGCATCTCAAAACCTTCTCGGCGCATATTTTCCAAAAGGATTGCAATGTGAAGCTCTCCTCGTCCATATACTTTGAAAAAACTTGGACCAGATTTATCACCTTGGTCTGGAGAAAAATCTACTTTCAATCCTACGTTTATCTCTAGTTCTTTTTCTAGTCTTTCTTTTATCTGACGAGAAGTGACAAATTTTCCTTCAGTGCCTGCAAATGGAGAGTCGTTGACTAAAAAATTAAGAGATAAAGTAGGTTCATCGATAGCGATGTGTGGCAATGGCTCCACAGATTCATCTTCACAAATTGTCTCTCCGATATAAATATCCGGTATACCAGATATCATCACTATATCTCCGGAAGTCGCATACTCTACATCTTTTCTAGCTATACCTTCAAAAGAAAAAAGTTTTGTAATCTTTCCTTTTCGTGTTTCATTTATTTCTTGTTCATCATGAGAAAAACCTTTTACCAAGACTGAGCTACCAGAAACTATTTTTCCAGAGTATATTCTGCATACAGCCATTCTTCCTAGGAAGTTGTCATAGCCTAGATTGAAAACTTGAGCAGACATTTTACCGTCTTGATCCTTGGAAGCAGGTTTTACTTTTTCTAAAATAAGATCTAACAATGGTGAAAGATCTTTCGAATCATCACCCAATTTTTTAAATGCTTTTCCTTCTCGTCCGATAGCATATATAGTCTCAAAATCTGCTTGTTCTTCACTGGCACCTAATTCAAAAAATAATTCTAAAATTTCATCATGCACTCTGTGAGCATCAGCAGCTGGTTTATCTATTTTATTTATTACCACTATAGGCCTTAGTCCTAACTCGAGAGATTTCTTTAATACGAATCTTGTCTGTGGCATTGGTCCTTCTACAGCATCCACAAGCAAAAGCACAGAATCAATGGCTCGCAACACTCGCTCTACTTCAGAGCCGAAGTCCGCGTGACCTGGAGTGTCTACTATATTTATCTTTGTATCTTTATAGTAGATTGAAGTATTTTTAGAATATATAGTAATACCACGCTCTTTTTCTAGGTCGTTTGAGTCCATGGATACACCTTCAGCATTGCCACCATTTTGCTTCATCAAATAA
This sequence comes from uncultured Candidatus Saccharibacteria bacterium, assembly GCA_964472335.1. Classification (GTDB taxonomy): domain Bacteria; phylum Patescibacteriota; class Minisyncoccia; order Phycocordibacterales; family UBA9973; genus UBA9973. The sequence goes on from CAYYJU010000013.1 coordinate 12,186, forward strand.
TCAGTAAGAGTCGTCTTGCCGTGGTCCACGTGAGCTATTATCGCTATATTTCTTATTTCCATAATTTAATTTTTCTTTTAACCCTTATAAAACAAAAAAGCCTTTGGGCTCTATTTTGCATCTTTTAATAATAACATACTTTATAGAAAATGACAAGTCCTTGGTCAAATTCTCCTTTATTATAACATAAATTATTTACCATGCCTACGGCTACGCAAACTATACTCATCTAAAACACTAAAAAAGTCCTCTTTACTAAATGCTGGCCAGTAGGTTTTCAAAAAGAAGAACTCGCTATACACGCTCTGCCATGGCAAAAACCCTGATAGGCGCATCTCCCCGCTTGTTCTTATTATTATATCTGGGTCTGGTATATCTTTTGTATATAAATTGTTTGAAAAGTCTTGTTCTGTAATTTTAGATATTTCTTCTTTAGTCTTAGTCTCAGATATTTTTTTTACTGCATCCAATATCTCTTGTCTGCCTCCATATGACATTGCGAGCACCATCGTCGTCTTGAAATGCTTGGTATCATCTTCTATTTTTTTTATCATTTCTTGAATATCTTGAGAAAAACGTGATATATCTCCGACTACTTTTATTCTTATTTCATTTCTAAATAAAGACTCGACGCCATCTGTAAAAGCAAACTTAAATAAATCCATAAGGTAACTTACTTCTTCTTCTTTCCTTTTCCAGTTCTCAATTGAAAAACAATAAAAAATTATATACTCAATTCCGATATCTTTTGCCCATCTTCCTACATTTCTCATCTTCTCATAACCTTTTCTGTGCCCTTGAAAAACAGGTACACCTTGTTCTTTGGACCACCTCCTGTTGCCATCCATTATTATGCCTATGCATTTGGGTATTTTTTTATCCCGATTTTGGTCGGGATTTTCTTTTTCTTTCATATAATTAAAAATGATCTAAGAAACCATGATAAACAATTTTAAAATCTTTAAATACACCAGTACTAGAAGACCACTCTATTTTAATATCTTCTACTTTAGATAAAAGTGAGCCTTTTTTTAATTTTTCTAAAAAGATATTTAATTTATCTTCTTCGCCTTGTGCAACGACTTTCACTATACCGTCTGATAAATTTTCTACTGTACCTGTGAGTGTTAGTTTCCTAGCGTTTCTATGTGTGAAATCACGAAAAAGTACACCTTGTACTCTGCCAGAAATTATACAAGTAATTTGTTTAGTCATGTTTGGTGCGTCGGGAAGGATTCGAACCTTCGTAGCCCGGAGGCGACAGATTTACAGTCTGTTGTAATTGACCACTCTACCACCGACGCATAGGAAATATACTAGCATAAAATAACACAAAAAAAACTTTTTTGCATCTTTTATGAGCTATTTATTCCCTTTAGACCTTTGAGCTTGGTCTTATTTGTATTGGGCTTTTTATTTTACCTTGTCCCTTTTTGTTTTCAATTAGAAGCTCACCATTTTTTATGCTTGCTACAATCTTATCTCCTTTTTTGACTTTATTGGAAATAATATAAGAAGCCACAGGATTTAAAATTTTATTTTGAATTAAACGATTTAGAGGTCTCGCACCATAGTGTGGGTCATATCCTTCTTTTGCAAGATAAGAAAAAGCTTCGTCTGCTACTTCAAAACTAATACCTTTTGCAAGCAAGCGGTCTTGGACTACTCTCATTCTCAATTTTACAATTTCTTTTATTGCGGATTCGGATAAAATATCAAAGACAATAATCTCATCTAATCTATTCAAGAATTCGGGACGAAAATGATCTTTCAAGGTATCTGTGATTTTATCTTTCATATTTGAGTAGTTCTCTTTGTCAGTATTATTTGAAAAACCTACTGATTCCATTTTTTCTACAAATTGTGAGCCGATATTTGAAGTGAGGATAATGATAGTATTTTTGAAATTTACTATTCTACCTTTTCCATCAGTAAGTCTACCTTCGTCTAATACTTGCAGTAGCATATTGAAAACTTCAGGATGAGCCTTTTCAATTTCATCAAATAGTATCACAGCATAAGGTCTATGCCTTACTGACTCTGTGAGCTGTCCTGCTTCATCGTAACCTACATATCCTGGAGGTGAACCAATAAGTTTTGATATTGAGTGTCTCTCCATGTATTCGGACATATCTACTCTAATGATAGCTTTATCATCGTTGAACATAAATTGACCTAGGGCTTTTGTGAGTTCTGTCTTTCCTACACCAGTCGGACCCAAGAATATAAATGAGCCTATTGGCCTATTTGGGTCACCTATGCCCGCACGAGAACGTCTGATGACATCTGCTACTTTTATTATAGCTCCATCTTGACCCACCACTCTCTTCTTTAACTCTTCTTCCATTTTTTCAAGTTTTTCTCTTTCTTCTTCTAGCATCTTGGTCAGTGGTATGCCTGTCCAACGAGCTACGACTTCTGCTATATCTTCAGCGGTGATTTCTTCTTTCAAGATTCTGCGAGATTTTTGTAGTTTCTTTAATCGTGCAAGCTTTGTATCTAATTCCTTTTTTAATTCTGGAATTTTTCCATAGCGTATTTCAGCTACTCGAGAAAGGTCCGAACGCATCTCTGCCTCTTCTGCTTCTAGGCGGATAGTGTCGAGCTCTTGCTTGATTGTACGAATCTCGGCTACGATTGCCTTTTCATTGTTCCATTTTAATTCTATTTCTTTTGTCTTTTCATTTAGATTTGCTATCTCTTTATCTACTTCTTTTAATCTATTTTTTATTTCAATATTTTTTTCTCTAGTTTCTTTATTTTGTTTACTCTTATCAGCACCCCTGACAGCTACCTCTTTTTTGAGAGCTTCTTTTTCTATCTCCAATTTCATTATTTTTCTATGTGCATCTTCTAAAACAGCTGGCTTGTTTTCAAGCATTATTTTAAGAGAAGATGATGCTTCATCTATGAGGTCTACTGCTTTGTCTGGCAAAAATCTATTTGTGATATATCTAGCAGAAAGATTGACTGCAGAAATTATAGCGTCATCTGTAATACGAACACCATGAAAAAGCTCGTATCTTTCTTTTAGTCCACGAAGTATAGTGATCGCATCTTCTAAAGAAGGCTCATCTATATACACAGGCTGAAAACGACGAGCCAATGCAGGATCTTTTTCAATGTGTTTTTGATACTCTCGCAAAGTGGTCGCTCCGATAGCTCGAAGTTCTCCACGAGAAAGCACAGGCTTTAGCATGTTTGAAGCATCCATGGTGCCTTCTGCCCCACCAGCTCCGACGATGGTATGAATCTCATCAATAAAAAGTATTACCTTGCCGTCTGATCTTTCTATTTCTTTCATTATCCCTTTTAGTCTTTCTTCAAATTCTCCACGATATTTTGTACCAGCTACGAGTAGTCCCAAGTCTAGAGACACGAGCTCTTTATCTTTGAGTGATTCTGGGACATTGCCTTTTACTATTCTTTCAGCCAGACCTTCTACTACTGCCGTCTTTCCTGTCCCTGCTTCTCCGATTAAGATTGGATTATTTTTTGTCCTTCTGGATAGAATTTGCATGATACGAAGTATCTCACTATCACGACCTATCACTGGATCCAATTTATCTTCTTTGGCAAGTTTAGTCAGGTTGCGAGTATATTTTACAAGAAGTTTAAATTTTCTTGGCTCACCTACGTCAGTAATATTTTGCCTGCGAAGTTCTTCTAAAACTTTTATGACTTGATCTTTGTGAATTCTAAATCGTGCCAATGTCTCTCTAGCTTCACTTGTGACTTCGAGAATAGCAATAAATAAATGTTCGGTAGATACAAAATCATCTTTCATGTATTCAGCGAGCTTGGCTGATTGCTCTATCACTTGAGCCAAGTCTGGATTTAAATAAATTTGATACGCAGGCGAAACAGTACTATTAGATTCTGGTAGCTCAATCAATTCTAAGACAGAGTCAGTAAGAAGCATCGTATCTATCTCGAGCTTGTCTAAAATAGAATTTACTATAGATTCTTCAGCTAAAAGCAGTGCTGCAAGTAAGTGCAAAGAAGAGACATGGTTTACTCCACGCTCTATAGCGAGCTCATGAGCTTTCTTTATCGCGTCTTTTGCTTTTGTTGTAAATTTGTTTAATGGTGGCATATTTTTATTGTGTTACTGGTGTTTCCCCTGCTGGTGGGACGACTGGAGGTACAGGAGGAGTTTCATTTTTTGCTAATTCAATGATAGTAAAATCTTTTTGCTCAATTACTTTTGATACTTTTTGTTCCCCTAATACAGATTTTATAATATACACTTCTCCTTCTTTTGGTGCTGGTATTAGAGAAGCTATGACTACTTTATTTTCTCCGAGAAATAATCCGCTACCTAAAACTTTGTCTTTATCAGCTGTCTCTCCTTTTAATACCAAGGTCATAGTGAGTGGCTTGATTGCTTTCAAATCTTCGAGTAATTTCTTTTGATCATTAGACAAAGCTGGAGTGCTCACAGTATTGGTGACGCTGGCTGGTACTACTTTTTCTACTGTCTCTCTGACTATCTGTGTGAGTGGCACAGTGACCGAACCTGGAGCTTGTTGCATCAAAGTCACAGTGGTTATACCTGTCGCAATAGAAGTGACAAACGATAGTAATACCGCTAGTAATATAAGCTGTGATTTATTTAATTCCTTTATGTCCATAGGTCAATTATATCTCAAAATGACCTCAAAATCAAAATCAGGCTTTTGCAGAATAACCTTTCTCTTTTTCTTGTTCCAATGTAGATATTTCTTCTTCTAAGTCTTGTGGAATTTCATCAAATAGTTTACTTGGAATTACGACATCATAAACTTTATATTTTTCATTTAGACCTGAATTCTTTAAAAAATCCAAATAAGATTTCTCTAGATCCAGAGCAATTGGATTAGCCCAGTTTGACCAATAGCCATTTAGACCGGGCTCTTTTTTAAAGTTTTCTTTCCAAGGTGCAAGCTCTTCACTGTTTTCCAATCTTTCCATTTCAGCTTTATAGTCGTCCACTGGTCCATCTTCTCCTTTCCATTTTTCTACATGCATAACATGTGGCACTTCGCTATTTTCCTTAATCGCCCAATATAAATCTTGCCACCTAGACATGGCATGTTTTGCTTTTTGAAATTTTTTGGCTTCATCTAACTTAGCTTGAAGTCCTTCTTTGGTTTCTAATTTACTTTTTGATTCTGCTTGCGTATTCAGAGCTTCTGCGTGAGTTTTCCCGGCCATCCTAGTATGGGCATAAGACATGGACCCCGGTGTATGCGTCAGCTCTCCTTGTTGTTTATTTAATTCAGCTTGAATTCTAAGAGCCTCTCCTCCTGTCATACCTTCTGGTAATTTATCACTAGAATAACCATTCGCTTCACGCCAAGATTTATCTCTAGTAGCTAATTCATCTACGGTCATCTGACCCCCAGCAACTTCTGCA
>CAYYJU010000014.1:0-17380 GCA_964472335.1 uncultured Candidatus Saccharibacteria bacterium
AACTAATGCCGCAAGGCTTGAGGGTTCGAGTCCCTCCTTGCCCACAATGAGAATAGGTACTTTAGGTACTTGACATTTAATCATAGTTATGCTATACTATGGGTATGATTAAATCAATAAAGAAAAACTTAATAGTTTTGGGCTTGGGAATACTAGCTATTTTAGCTCTTGTGGTAATCATAAACCCTATGAAAGCTAATGCTCAGTATCAAGATGATGGCTTTGATCACTTCTTGGCTCGATCAGAGAACCCTATTCCAGGTGTTGGTTCTATCACTCCAAAGTCTGTAAAATATCAGAGTAATATTTCTAATATCACCATTGCGGGACGTGGCTTCTTGCCAAATTCAGTAGCAAAGTTTAATGGTGCAACTAGACCTTCAACTTATATAGACTACAACCACATGATAGTCCACCTAAGTCCTGAAGACCTACGAAATCCAAATGGAGGCTACATAAATGTCTTCAATCCAAACAGAGGAGCTTACTCAAATGCTATCTTATTGAAAGTCACTGGATACGTAGCACCTAGTACTACAAACAATGTAAACAATAATACAAATTACAATAATAGTAACAACAGTAATAACTATAACAACAACTCTTCTTACTCAAATAATAGCAATGGAAGTAATAGTAATTATTCAAATGGTCAGACACAAAATTCAAATGGCTATGACAATAATAATGGCTCAAATGGAAACAATGAAGGAAGTACAGGTGGAGATGTAAGCTCACTAGCATCAAATGCTATATTCGGGACAAATAGCTTTTCCCCTTCTGGAATAATTCAATGGGTACTATTTGCAATAATAATATTACTAATAGTCATCATAGTTAGAAAATTCTTTGGCGGAGAAGCTAGATATCACGAGACTCCCCTAAAACACGCTTAACAAAACAAAAAAGCCCCCATGTAGGGGGCTTTTTTGTTTATATCTTTTTAGGAAAAATTATAGACAAGATAATAGACGAGAAAAGTGCAAACATAATAACTGCAAATGAAATAAAAGAAGATATATGTAAGCCGATTATTCCTATACACATCTTCAACCCAATAAATAATAAGATAAATGCCAAACCTTTTTGTAAGTGATGGAACTTGTGTAAAATATTTTCAATCACAAAAAACAAAGCTCGCAAGCCCATAATGGCAAATATATTAGAAGTGAATACTACAAACACATTTTGTGTAATAGAAAATACAGCAGGGATAGAATCTACGGCAAATACAATATCTGTGGCTTCCACCATCAAGACCACCATGAACAGTGAGGTGAAATAAAATTTACCATTTTCTCTGAAAAAAAACTTTCCTCCATGGTGAGTGTCGGTAAAAGGAAGTAACTTGTGTGCAAATTTAATGACTTTATTATTTTTAAAATCAATGTGTTTTTCTTTTTTATCTTTCAAAAGCTTAATTCCTGTGTAAATGAGGAAAGCTCCAAAGATATAGAGAACCCAGTAAAACTGTTCTATGACATATGCCCCTACCCCTATAAAAATTGCACGGAATACTATAGCTCCTAAAATACCCCAGAATAAAGCCTTGTGGTGATATTTTTCTTCTAAATTAAAGAAATTAAATATTAATAGTATTACAAATAAATTGTCTACCGAAAGCATTTTTTCTGTGATATATGCAGAGAAAAATTCTATTGATACTTCTTTGCCCATAAAGAAATATATCAATCCTCCAAAAGCTAGAGAAATTCCTACCCAAAAAATGGATTGATATAGAGCTGGTTTAAATGCAATTTTGTGACTTTTTCTATTAAAAAAGCCAAGGTCTGCAATCAAAAAACCGACTACTATAATAGCGAATAAGATTATTAAATTTATTTCTGATCCCATATATATATTATTGCTACTTTTTAAAAAGTATTAATTATATCTTACCTTATTTAAGAAATTTTGTCTTGTGAAATAAGCCTTTTTTAGTAAAAATAGAGTAAAAATGACTTGACTTTTTGGTATTTCTATGATACAATATAAAAAGATGGGCTAATTCTGCCCTTTGACAATAAAAAATTGTTGGTCCGCGTCAAGCGGTCGCTTAAACAGCGTCCACGTGACGCAAGGAGAAAGGTTATGTTCACATTGTTCACAATTCTAATACTCGCGATTATTTTCGGAGGTGTATTGTTTTTTGTCGCTGGGGTTGTTTCTTTCGCCCTCTGGGCGATCAAACAATCGAAGAAAGATCTTTACTTTCTTACGATCCCTGCAGAAACAGGAAAAATCGTCAGGAAAGGTAAGGCGGTCTCAAAGCTCTACTTCAATTCAACTACCGGTCACTATAAAGAGGACGGCAGTTGGACCAATACTCCACAAGAACTTGGGTGGATGTTTAGGAAATTAGGTTTTCTGTTTTACGGCCTACATCCAATCTACAACGTTATGAAGTTAAAGGTCCTTCATAAACAAACAATCCTCGCTGAGGAGGAAAGTATTTTCAAGCGTTTCTACAATCTTGAAATCGAAATCGAGAATGCAGAGATGACACCTCAGACCGATAACTCTACCACGAAAATCAAGGCAAGGTTATTCTTGAAAATAGAGATCTACAATATCATTGAAGCGGTTTTCAAAGTTTCACCCGAAGACATTGATCTGAGTGAGGCCGGAAAGATAGCAACTTCCGCTTTTAATGACTATGTGAGAGTAAAATCTTGGACAGATTTTGAGCGTGAAGAAAAGGGTGGTAAAGATTCTGAATGCGCAAAATACATTCTTGAGCAAGCAAATCCAACCTTGCAAGCTCTCAACATTGGCATGAAAATACATGAAACGATATTGTTGGATCAGGGCCTAATGCCGTCTCCGGAAAATGAAGCATTGGAGGCGTCACAAACCTTAAACCTCGTCGCAGAAAATGAAGTCAAGGCCGGTATTACTCGTCAAGAGGGAGAGCTCAAAATGGCAAAAATAAGAGCCGACCAAAAAAGAGTGGATGCCGAGGGAGAACGTGATGCTCTAAATTCTATCAAGGATGTTATCGGCGATAGTATTGGGGAATATGCAAACTTAGCACAGGTGGGAAAAACCCAGCTTCGTGTCTACGGCAACAACAATGCTGTACCAATCATAAGTACAGAGGGAGAGAAAAAATGATCGAGTTTATAAGTTCTACAATTGGACAGATAGTTTTGGGGCTTCTTATTTTCTTGATTATATTTATCCCCTTAACGTGTTTTGTCCTCTATAAATTATGGGTAAAATGGTCTGCGTCAAAAGACTCAGATGATTCTAATCCTGATACAAACGCCGACCATCATGATGACCATCATGGGGAGTCGCATTCGAAAATAGGATTCTGGGGAATTGTCGCCAGGGTCCTCGCAACATTGTTTGTGTTGGTCATAGTCATTAACATGATCAACTGTGGTCTTATCTGGAACAGTTGGAAAGAAGAGGGCGCGAAAGCAAACACTTCTCAAAACAAAAAAACCGAAGCTCTAGTTTTAAGATTTGATGGCTACACACCATGTAATCCATCAATTGATTATAAATTTGAGCTGGATACTCAAGGAGAACCCATATCTCTGGAATTTCCAGGGATTACAGAACCCTTGAAATACTCTGGTAAGGGAGAGATAAAAGCTCCCAAAAACAGAGACTTCGGTCCTGTAAAAATAAGGTCAGATTCTGACGACCCGAACAAAAAAGTTCGTGTCAGAATTTGGGAAGTTGTACAAATAAATTAACCATCGCGCTAACCACGCAAATCAAAAGGCCTGTCGTTTCACTTGATGAAATGACAGGCCTTTTAAAATTTCTTTTTTTATTCTATCTACTCTTCAGAAGGTGGATTTAAATTCACCTCTCCGGTCTGTAAGTTTACATCTTCTTCTATACCCAATGTAGTTATGACTAGACCCAAGAGAGTCCATACTCCGAGCATAATAGTAATTCCTACTACACCCCAGATCATATGACTCTTGCCTGTAGTCTTTTTTTCTTCATTCGCCTGATTCATTAAAAATTCAAGGACTCCATAAAGAAAAATCAAAACTGCTACAGCAAAAAGAATAAGTATAATCGGATTTATTATAAACCTATCTACGTTCAAGATAAATCTATCTACTGCACCTGCATAAGCTATTTTAGTATAGAACAAATCCATTGTTATAGACTAGATTGTTGGAAGAGTAATAGTCTCACCTGCGTTATCAACCTCAAAAGTTGAAGTCAAGATACCTACGAGTCCCCATACAGCTACGATAACAGCAAGACCAATGATTCCATAGATAATTCTATCTCGTCCTGATTTCTTTGCCTCTTCATCCGAAGCAATAACATAAGTGATGACACCCCATACGAAGTAAACTACTCCAAGAGATATCAAAAGAGGAACAATCATTCTAAGAATATCCCCTATCTTACATATAGCACTTTGTATGTTTCCAGTAACGCCACCGCTACAAGATGTATAACCAGTACCTTGAACAACTACTCCTTGTGCAAAAGCACCTACTGGAGCTAGAACTAAAACAAAAGCTAGAACAAATAGAGACAAAACAAATAACTTCTTTTTCATAATTTTTAAATTAACAAACTTATAATTAATAAAGCGACCTAATAATAATGATAATTAATGCCTATATTTTACCACAAAGAATAGAACAAATAAAGCTATCTATACTATATTATGATATATAACAAAATATATGGCAAATTAGCGTGGGGGCTGTACACCAGGGATTACAAAACTAGTATTGGTGCCAAATGTAGTGGTAAGTATGTTTACCAGTCCCCAGACAGAAAGCATCACGGCAAGAGCTACAATTCCCCAAATCATGAATTGTTTACCTTGGGTTCTTTTGGCTTCTTCATCAGAATTGATTATAAAAAAATTTATCACACCCCATACAAAAAATACTATCGCTGTCGTAAACAGGAGCGGGATTATAGAGTCTATTATTATATCCTTCGCGCAATCAAATATTTGTCCTATGTTACTAGTGGCTAATTGACACATAAATTTAATTTAAAATATAACATATGTTTATGTACAGTTTGAAGTCCCTTGCCCACTGTTAGGGTCTATTAGGGTTTCACATTCTCGAGTTTTTGGAATCACAGAATCAATACCAAAAGTATTCCCTAAAATCCTCACCAAGCCCCAAACAGAAAGCATCACGGCAAGAGCTACAATTCCCCAAATCATGAATTGTTTACCTTGGGTTCTTTTGGCTTCTTCGTCAGAATTTATAAAAAAGAACTTTACTACCCCCCATACAAAAGTGGCTAAAGCCACAGCAAAAATCAATGGAATGATAGAGTTATTTATAGTAGAAGTTATATAGCATGCAATATGCTGTAATTTTTCTTCTCTAGGGATACTAGAGTCTAGTAAACCTGCTGAGGTGTCACAATCACCACCGGAAGAATTCACTTCTGGTGTCGGTGGATTGTCCAAGTTGAAAGTCTCTGTGAGCATATTTACCAACCCCCAAACGCTCACTATCACAGCTAGCCCTATAATTCCATATATTATTCTATCTCTACCTTTTTTCTTTGCTTCTTCCCCGCCACCGATGACATACGCGACTACCCCCCAGACAAAATAAACAACACCTAGGGACACTAAGATAGGAACAACTGAATTTAAAATTTCCTTTATTGTGTTAAATAAGTCTGTTATCATTTTTTATTCAATGTTTTTTACAAGATCTACCATTATATTTGCTATAGCCCATGCTCCAAAGAGAAGGCCTGCACCTATCAAGGTGTAAAGTAATGCGTCTTTGGCTTTGGTTATAGCTTCTGGTTTACCACGAGCAGCGACAAAAAGAAATCCTGAATATATTACAGCTAGGGCTACAACTGGGATACCTATCTTTACGACATTTTCTAAAACACTATGAATAAAAGCTGGTATTGACTCAGGCCCCTCTTCTCCGAGTGGATTAATCAACTTGCCTTCATTGTTATTTGATGGATTTGGTGGATCACCAATAACTTGAGCTTGGGAAATGACTGGTAAAACAAAAACTGAAAACATTACCATCATCAAAACTACAAAAGATAAACTACTTGCTAAATTTTTACTTATAAATTTCATAGTCATATTATACATCAAGTATTGGTAAATTAAAAAGTACTAAAAATCCAACTGGCGTCATAACCCAATGCTTTCAAGACAAATACGATTATAAGATAAGCTGTGAAAGCTAATATCAGTCCGATAGCGGCACTAAAGAATATTCCTTTTGCTTTAGTCCTAGCTCCGGCATTGTCTCCGCCTGCAGTGATCAAGGTAAAGCCAGCATAAGCAAACATTATCCCTGCTATCGGCAAAGCCAGACCGAGAAGAATCCAATTGATAATATTATTTATTAAGTACATAACATCATCAAAATTACAAGCATCTTTTGGGTCAGCAATTTTTACAGCTCCAGCAGTACCCGCTGGGACTTCTTTGTTGTCTTTATCTAAATAAATAACTTTTCTACCACACTGCACTAATCCCCCTGTGTTATCTTCTACAGGAGGTCTAATTATGGGTGCGGGTTCCGGATCAGGATTAGGTGCTCCATCGCCTGGTAAAGCATCACCAGGTGGTAAAATTATATCTCCGTCTTCAGGTGGAAGACGATCAGGTGGGGCTACAATAATTTCTGCAAAAGTCACAGCTGGAATTATGAATGTCATTAGTATAAAAACAAATATTATAAATCCTGTTACTTTTTTCATTTTAAAAATTTTTTACTTTAATAATAAAATATCTAATCTAGAGCTAGCATTTGTGACTGCATTTATAGCTGTAGCATTATTTGATAAAACTGAATCTATCATAGTCCTAAAAATATCCTCTGTACCTTTTGGTGATGGATCTAGATAGCTCTTTGCATATAGAGCAGAATTATAAAAAGTAGGGCCGTAAGCATCACTTGGCTTTACTAATAGTAAATCCCTGCGTGCTGGAGGAATTTCTAAAGTTACTGCTAGTTTGGAAGCAAAGTCTGTCGTAGCTATTTTACTCGCAACCACAAAAGCAGTGGTCAAATTTTTTGAAGCAGAAGATATAGCAACCCCTGTGACTCTAGAGCTAGTAATTTTATTATTAGAATTTGTAAGCTGTGGCACAGGAGCTACACCCAGATTTTGATTTGGATTTCTATTTGTTAGAGATCGGAGCTCAGATGCAGGAGCAAAATAAAATGCCAAGTCTTCCCTACTAAAAGCATCTTGAGAATTTGAAAAAGATTTATTCCAAGAATATACCGTCTTAGTAGAATCAGCAAAGCTTGAATAATATTGCAAAATTGATCCTAAGTCATAAGTTCCGCTCGCTCCTAGGGCTGAGCGTAGGTTGCCATTTTTATTTACCACTATCGGGTTTCCTGTCTGCATAAACATTGTTGTCAGTATATCTTTTGCGTGGACTACATTTGAGTAGTAACCCAGAGCCACTGCAGGTTTTATAATTTTATTTGTATTATCTTTTTTAGTAATTACAGGCACCATAGCTGACAATTCCTCCCAAGTCTTTGGTGGAAAAGTGATGGCATTAGAATCTAATATATTCCTATTGTAATACATCATCATGGGATCGATGGTGATTGGAAAAGCCAAGATGCCATTGTTTGTCAAAAATACTTCACCGGCACCGGCAAAGGTTTCTTTGAAAGTAGCTAGTGGGTAGCTGGAAAATGGTATTGGGAAAATTTTATTAGAATAATGAAAAGCTAAATTGTCAGGTAGAAAAAATAGGTCGGGTCCTACGCCAGAAGCTAAAGCTTCTAGTAAGTTTTGGTCAAAACTATCTGGAGATTTTTCTTCGTACTTTATAAAATAGCCTGTTTTGCTTTTATTAAATTCATCTACTATCTTTACCATTGAGCCAGCCTTCACAGTACCCCAAAGGACTACAGTTCCACCAGTAGTAGTAGAGTCTTCTCCGATTTTTATCGCACCAGAAAAAACTAGAATACCAAAAATAGCACCAGCAATAAAAACGATTATAAATACAATTTGAAAGATACCTTTCATGATAATTTAATTCTTAATTAATATCATACCATAGTGATGCGCCCCTGCGTCAATATGACGCTCCAAAGTAAAACCTTTACTCTCAAATATTTCTTGAGCCATGGCTTTTGTCATAGCTCCTTTTCTCTTTGGGAAAGCCCCTTCTCCTTTTACTTCCAATTCCCAATCAACCAAAAGGACTCTTCCTCCCTTTTTTAAAATTCTTTTTATTTCTTCAATAAAATTATTTTTGTCTTCAACTTGAAAAAATACATTTGAGGCTATGACTGCATCTACTATATTATCACCTATATGTGTGCCTCCGATTTTTTCTACATTTCCCCAGAGAATTTCTACATTTTTTAAATGTAGTTCTTTGACTTTATTTTTTATGGTAGTCAAAAAATCTTTTGTAATTTCTACAGCATAGACTTTACCATTTTGCACAATTGGAGATACAGCAATAGTATAAAAACCTGTACCCGCACCCAAGTCGGCTACGATATTATTTTCTCTGAGTCCGAAAGCTTTTAAATTTTTTACCGGATCAGTAAACATATTTATATTGTATCATTAAATACAAGCGAGTGAGGCAATTCCATCACCACCACGGAGTCTCATGATAGTCACCCCTTGAGTCTGCCTGCCAAGATTTGGTATGTCTTTGAGAGCTGTACGGATTACTTGTCCTTTTTTAGACATTGCTATGAGCTCTTCTTCTTCGCCTCCTAAGACTTTTGCAACTATTAGCTTGCCTGTTTTTGGAGTTACTTTTGCAGTTTTTATTCCTGAGCCTCCGCGCTTTTGGACTTTGTATTCTTTTAGTGCAGTCTTTTTACCAAAACCATTTGCACTCATTGTGAGAAATGCTCCCTTCTCTGAATTTTTCTTTATTACATCCACGCCGATGACTTCGTCTCCTTTTTTTAGTTTTATCCCGGTTACTCCGCCTGCTGTTCGTCCCATTTCACGCACATCTGATTCTTTGAATCTTATAGATTGTCCATCACCTGTAGCTATCATGACTTCATCTCCTTTATTTGTAGCGAGAGCTGAGATGAGCTGGTCTCCTTTATCTAATCGAATAGCTATGATTCCACTCTGGCGTACATCTGTAAAAGAACTAGCAGCCATTTTTTTAGCAGTACCATGTTTTGTCACTAGCATTAGTGATGCTGAAGCTTTATCTTTTTCTTTTGGAACAGCTAATATAGAAGTCACTTTTTCTTCTGCATTTAGTGAAAGGAAATTCATAATTGATTTACCTTTTGTCGCACGACGACCTTCAGGTATGTCATACATTTTCATCTGGTATGCTTTTCCGAGGTTGGTAAAGAAGAGCAAATTGTCATGCGTAGAACCAGACACGAGCATGGTCACAAAGTCTTCTTCTTTGGTCTCAAGGTCTATCACACCGACTCCACCTCGCTTTTGGGCTTTGTATTCTTTTGGATCAGTGCATTTTACATAGCCACCAGCAGTGAGTACTAGCATGGTTTCTTTTTCTGGGATCAAATCTTCGTCAGAAATTTCTTTGACTCCCCCTTTTACTATTCTTGTCCTGCGTTCATCTGCATATTTATCACGGATTTCTTTTATTTCATTTGAAATAATTTTTAAAATTTTCTTTGGACTAGCTAGTATAGCCTTCATCTCAGCGATAAAGTCTTGCTTTTCTTTCAATTCATCTTCTACTGCTTTTCTCTCTAATCCTGCTAGTTTGGAAAGCTTCATCTCCAAAATCGCTGTAGCTTGTAAGTCAGTAAACTTAAATTCTTTCATCAAGTTTACTTTTGCGACAGCAGAATTTTTTGAAGCACGGATGATGCTGATTACTTTATCTATTTTGTCTAATGCTTTTTTGAGACCAAGGAGTATGTGTTCTCGTTCTTCGGCTTTTCGTAAGTCATAAATACTTCTTCTCTTTACTACATCTTTTCGGTGTAAGATAAATTGCTCTAAGATTGATTTTAGAGAGAGTGTCTGTGGCACACCATCCACCAAGGCCACCATGTTGAAATTAAAATTTTGTTCAAGCTGAGTATTTTTGTAAATATAATTTAAAACTTTTTCTGGATGAGAAGAACCTTTCAAATCTATGACAATACGGATATCTTTTGTAGATTCATCACGCAAACCTTTTATACCATCTATCTTTTTCTCTTGGACGAGCTCAGCGATAGACATGATCAAGTTTGCTTTGTTTACACGGAAAGGAATAGAAGTAATTATGATTTGTGGGTTTCCATTTTTGTCTTCAGTAATATTTGCCTCACCTCTACACACCACACCTCCTCTACCTGATGAATAAGCATGTAGCATATCTTTTGAACCATAAGCTATACCTCCAATAGGAAAATCTGGACCTTTGATAAATTGCATCAAGTCATCTGTGGTCGCATCTTCATTGTCTATCAAATGCATAGTCGCATCTAAAACCTCACCAAGATTATGTGGAGGAATATTTGTCGCCATTCCGACAGCAATACCCAAAGTTCCATTTAAAAGTAGAGCTGGTACAGAAGCTGGAAATACTACTGGCTCTTTTCTAGTCTGGTCATAGTTTGGACGAAAGTCTACTGTTTCTTTTTCTAGGTCTCGCATAAGATCAGCAGAAATTTTTGACATTTTTGCTTCGGTATAACGCATAGCTGCAGCATTGTCTCCATCGATAGAACCAAAGTTTCCCTGACCCAATATAAATGGATAACGATAAGAAAATTCTTGAGCCATACCTACCATAGAATCATACACTGCCGTGTCCCCATGAGGGTGATATTTACCTAGCACATCTCCGACAATTGCAGCTGACTTACGAAAACGAGAAGAAGAGGTCAAGCCCATTTCATTCATCGCAAAAAGAATTCGGCGGTGTACTGGCTTTAATCCATCACGAACATCGGGTAAAGCACGAGAAGTAATCACAGACATGGCATAAGCCAAATATGATTCTTTCATCTCAGCCACGACATCTACTCCGATGACTACGTTGCCAGCTTTTTTCTCTTCAGGTTCTTCGTTTGATTTTGTTAATTTTTTTACCATACCTCTGGAATATTATCTTTTAATGCTTCAAATGGTTTTGCACTTTCTTGTATTTTTATTTGCGTCTCTTCACTTTTTAAATTTGAACCCAAAGAAAAAATCCATAAAAATACCAATACAACAGCAAAAAAAACTGTAAGAAAATGCAGTATTGTTTTTCTTGTTTCTTCGGGCTGGCGTCTAATATGATTTAAAATCTTTTTCATAATTAAATTGCCTCAAGGACTATCACTTCTCCTTCCTTTGCATCTAAGTCTTTCAATTTTAGGGTGAGTTTGTCTACTACTTCAGCTTTTTCATCTCCAGATTCTTTCAAGAAAGCTTTGAGTGAAGCACTATCATAATCCATCGGTATTATTAATTTTGGTTCTAATGAAGAAGATAACTTTGCTGAGGTCTTGGCATCTAGTAAACCATTGCCACCTATCGGCACAAAGAGAATGTCTGAATTATTTATAGCTTCACGAGCCTCCTTGGAAAGTTCTGTACTTGATAGAGCACCTAAAAATACAATATTTATATTATCTACTGTAAGAGTATATATTGTATTGATGTAGTCTTTACCTGAAATATTGGCATTAGACAGTACACCTTTTATAAAAATTTCTTTAACTTCATAGTCCCCTGGACCGCTCACCACAAAGGGGGTACGCTCCCCGAAAGAGAGTTGTTCAACACCATTATAATCTGGGTGATTAGTAGTCAACAAAGCTATGTCTGCTCCGAATTTTGTAGTGATGCCTGTTTTTGAGCTTTTAGACACAGGATTAAAAGCCATGACCATCTTCCCTTGTTCTATCTTAAAAAATTGTTTGCCGAAATATGTGATTATCATTTGGTAAAGTATAACAAAAAATTTAACAAAATGATAGTGAAAAATAGTTGCAATTTTGCTGTTTTTATAGTACTATAATAGATAGTTTTTATTAAAAGCTTGGATTTAGGGTAACCCTATAGAGCGTGACTTTTGTCAATTGCCTCTCTAGAACCTAGACCTTTTATCCGCTTTATTGGCGGATTTTTTATTTAAAATTTATGAGCGAAGAAACAACAGTACAAGAAAACCCGGTTTTAAAGTCTATCGTAAATAGAAGTATAAACAAACCACAAGTAGACTCTATCGTAGAAGGTATGGTCATCCTTGTGAAGAAATCTTCTGTTTTCGTTGATCTTGCACCTTTTGGTACAGGTATCATCTATGGCCGAGAATTTATTAACGCTAAAGATATCATAAAAAAGATAAACTTGGGTGATTTAATAAAGGCAAAAGTCGTAGAAGTAGAAAATGCTGAAGGTTATACAGAACTTTCTTTGAAAGAAGCAAAAGCAGCTGTCATGTGGAATGATGCTGAAAAAGCTATCAAATCAAAGACTGTCTTACACTTAGAAGTAAAAGATGCAAACAAAGGAGGTCTAATATTGGAATGGCAAGGTATCCAAGGATTCTTACCAGCTTCTCAGTTAAAAGCTGAGCACTATCCTCGAGTATTAGACTCAGATAAAGATAAGATATTGAAAGAATTGAAAAAATTAGTAGGTCAGACTATCCCTGTGATGGTAATATCTACACTTCCAGCTGAAGGCAAACTTATCTTCTCAGAAAAGAACAATGACCCTGAAGATAAAAAAGAAATCTTGAGTAAGTACAACATCGGAGATGATCTAAACTGCACAGTAGCAGGCATAGTAGACTTCGGAGTGTTCTTAAAACTCGAAGATGGCCTAGAAGGTCTAGTCCATATATCTGAGCTTGATTGGGGCCTTGTAGAAGACCCTAGAAGCATGTTTAAGATAGGAGACAAGATAAAAGCTAGAGTAATAGAAATAAAAGATGGTAAAATATCCCTTTCTATAAAGGCTCTAAAGGAAAACCCTTGGAAGGAATTCGAAAAGAAATTAAAGAAAGGCGACATAATCAAAGGTGTAGTAATCAAATACAATAAGCACGGTGCCCTTGTATCTATCAAGGAAGGCGTAGCTGGACTTGTACACAACTCTACTTTTGCAAGTGAAGCTGAACTTTACAAAAAATTAGAACTTGGTAAAACTTATAGTTTCCAAATTACTCTCTTTGAACCAAAAGATCAAAAGATGACTTTAGTTCACCTGGAATAATAAAAAGAAAAAGCCCCCGACAAATGTCGGGGGCTTTTTTAATTTAATTTTATGTATTTACCACAGTGGCTACAGTAGGAGCTAAACCGATATCTTCGTCTCCGATTACTTCCATGATAGCCATCACTTCGTCTGCATATTTGGGGATAATCGATGGTGGATTGTATCTCTGAAGTTTTTGCTTTGTAGTCATTTTGTCATGATAAAGATGGTCAGTATTTGGGTTGTTACCACTAATATTTCGGGCTATGACCTCTATCGCATATTCTTTAGATTTAAAACCTATCTTACATGAGCCCCAGCCAAAGAAAGAATTTGGTACTGATTTACATGCGTGCTTACCTCCAGTAGATTCACGGACAGCAATAGCTGGTAAAAGTCTCCAATCAAGGCCGTTCTTTGCTGCCTCTTCGGCCATCTTTTTACCAGTACCTTTTAGGGGCATGTTTCGTGCTCCAAAGTAGGCATCTATAGCCTCACCTTGTTTTTCTATTATTTGAGCTTGTTCGTCTACCGCTTGGTTAAGAGCGAATAGACTACTAGCTTCCATATTTTTTTGTGCTAATACTATCTGAGGTGCAATGTCTACATTTGCTGTCTTTACAGTACCAAATAGACCACCCAAGGGCATTGATAAGGCAAACACTGGCAACACGACAAAAGACTCCAGGATTCGTATTAAGTTTTTATTCCGTAGGAAGGGGTTCCCTGAACGAGACTTGGGATGACATAAACACAATACCCTAACCGATACAGAACCTTTTTTGTTTTTCATATTAAAGCGGTTTTGCTCCGCCAAACTCCGTACATTCAAGAAAGTGCCAAAATAAAAGTCCTTATATATAAGCTTATTGAATCATTGCCTATAAAATAAAGACCTACAAATATAGTATCATTTTGGTCACTAAAAGTCAATAGTTATGCCATAAATTTATGAGGTGTCAAATACAAAATACCCTTATTTTATAAGGGTATTTTAGAATGTTAATATTGACAAAAATACTTAAAAATTGTCCTATTTTGTACTGTGGAAAAGATTCTAGACGATTTTAAAAATTTCCTCGGCAACCTTGTAAGCCTCCCCTGCTCCCATGCTTACAAATACATCATTTTCCTTTAAATTTAAGGCTTTTATAGCATTTCCTGCTTCGTCAAAGCTTGGAAAAGCCACTGCATACTGGTCATATACTGATATAGCCTCAGCTAGCTTTTCACTAGAGATGCTCTCGTCTTTCGCCTCGCGAGCATAATAAATCGGCAAAAGTAAGACCTTGTCTGCTCCGGTAAAGCTTTTGGCAAAATCATCAAACAAGGCCTTGGTCCGGCTGTATAGATGGGGCTGGAAAAGCACAGTAATGTTTTTACTTCCAATTGGGTAAAGCTCGCGAAGAGCCTGGATGCTGGCCTTTATCTCTGTCGGGTGGTGGGCGTAGTCGTCATATACTATTACACCCTCTGCGGTCACCCCTATTTTTTCAAGGCGTCGCCATGTACCTGTAAACTCTTGAAGTGATTTCTTGGCGACAGCTTCATCTATATGAAGGAGGTCGGCTATTGCTAGGGCAAGAGCAGCATTTTGTCTATTATGTTCACCTGGCACAGATAGCTTGGGCACCTTATCTAAATATTTAGAATAGTCTAGAATCTTGTGCTCGCTTTGAGAAATAAATATATCAAAAGCACTTTGTATATCAGCGAGGTCCTTGTAACAATCCAAGTGATCAGCCTCAATATTTGTAATGGCGCCAATATATGGGTGGAGCTCTAACATGTGTCTATTGTATTCGTCGGCTTCAACTACGAGATATTCCCCTTTTCCTAAACGAAAATTGCTATCAAATTTTTTAACAAATGAACCCACCACCACAGTCGGGTCGAGTCCGGCGTCTATCAGCATACCTGCGACCATAGCTGTGGTCGTCGTCTTTCCGTGAGTGCCTGAAATAGCTATAGCTTTATACTCTCGTGCAAAAACACCTAATGCTTGAAAATAATTCATGACTGGCTTGCCAGTAGCTCGAGCATTATCTAATATATCTGGACCTCGGTGAATCCATGCATCGCTGTAGACATACAAGTCTGCGACAGGAAGCTCGAGGTTATCTTTTTGGAAAGATATTTTTACTCCAGCTGAAACAAGAGGGTCGAGTGTCTTTGGACTTTCATCATCGTTTACCCCAGCTACTTCTATCCCCCGAGAAAGAGCCATCTTGGCTAAAGATGAAATACCTATACCGCCAATGCCGATGAAAAATATCTTTTTAACTTTTGGTAAATCTATTTCCATAATATATTAATCAATAATTTTAAACTCACCTTCAGCAAGAGAGTAAGTTGGTAAATTTTCTTTATAATCTTTTAATTCTTTTAGTGCTTTATCCCATTCTACTTTATATTCGGGTGAGCCGACATGAACTATAACCTTTGTATTAGTTATGCCTAATCCATTTTTTATATCCAAAGAAACAATATCATAATAATATTTTGAAAGCATGTAAGCTCCCGCTGAAGACCCTCCTATGGTTTTCCCATCGAGTAACTTTTCCCATCCCTTTTGCTTTGAAAGTCTTTCCATTAAAAGTTCAGTCTCTCCTCCTCTAAAATAAACTGTATCAGCCCACTTCAACTCTTCCATAAAATTTTCCTCTGTGGCATACCTTATATCTATCTTTTTATCAATGTTGTTATCTAGATAATCTTTATCATCTGAAAATGATTTTTCCCAACTATCTTTATCTCTAGAAAAAAGGCATTCTAGAAATTTCACAGGCTCTGTTTTACCCTCAACCAAAGCTGAAAAAAGCGCCTTACCTCCATCGTCTGTTTTATTTGGGTATCCACCCACCAAAATATATTTAGTCATATTATTTTAAACTCTTCACTATTTTCATAAATTCATCCCCTCTCTCATATTCGTTGCTATATTGACTAAATGAACTGAAGGCTGGCGAGAAAAGCAATATATCGCCGGACACTGCTTCACCAATGGCAACCTTTACGGCTTGTTTTAAATTTTTTGTTCCCATGATATGAGATTCGAACTTAGTATCAAAAAGTCGATCTGTGCCAGTACCCGGAATAGTCACGACCAGTTTACAATATTTATCTAAAGCTCTGGTAAATGCTTTTAAGTCTAGGCCTTTGTCGTTACCACCGCAGATCAAGACAATTTTTTTGTCTTTTAAATTTAAAGAGAGCGCTTCAATCCCTGCTATGGTAGCCTCCGGAGTAGTAGCATTGTTGTCATTATAAATTTTTACTCCTTTTGCTGTTTTAATGTGCTGCAATCTACCTTCTAACCCTTTGAAGTTTTTGATAGCTTTTTTGATACCTATATCTGAAATCTTGAATTGCTTTGCTACCTCCACAGCACAGGCTAGGTTTTCCTTTTGAAATTTTCCAGGTAAATTTGAAGTGTAATTATCTGCATTTTTTGCATTAACGACCATCAACTTACTGTTTATATTCTTTGGTATCAATTTCTTTACATCTGGCCGAACTATCAAAATATCTCCTTTTTTCTGATATTTAAAGATATTTGCCTTATCAGTAAAATAATCTTTCATGCTACCTTTATAATAATTCATGTGGTCAGGCATAAATGAAGTGAAGACTGAAATATCAGGACTCTTTTTTATGTCACCCATTCCATGCAATGCCCAAGAGTCTAACTCCATCACCACGATGTCTCTAGTTTTTACTTTATTCAGTAAGGCCAGAGTAGAAACATTTCTAACATTTCCACCTAGATGTACTTTCCTTCCTTTTAAATTTTTTGACAATATTTCATATATCAATGCAGTGGTCATGGATTTTCCTCGAGTTCCAGTCACTCCGATTATTGTCACGTCTGGGGCATACTTAGCGAAAAGTGATTCGCTGACAAAAATAGGAATTTTGTTTTTTCGTGCCTCGTGAAGATATGGGGAGTCCATTGGTACATTCCCGGGCTGAAGGATCATATCTTTATTCTTAAAATCCCTAAAATCATGTTCTCCTAGGGTGTATTTTATATTTTTGAATTTCTTGAGTTTTTGCAATGAAGATTTAAGCTCCTTCTCAGATTTTAAATCAGTAATTGTGAGCTTGGCTCCACATTCAGCCAAAAAAACAGCGTCCCCCACAGCTCCACCCAAAAGCCCAAGCCCCATTATGGTTATCTTTTTATCTTTGAAAAATTCTTTATAGTTATTTTTTATCATAAGCTTTTTTATATTCTTCCATATCATCAAAATGATTTTTA
>CAYYJU010000015.1:0-17339 GCA_964472335.1 uncultured Candidatus Saccharibacteria bacterium
TATATCTGTTATAAAAAAGGGGAAAAGCCTAGGTGGCAGTGGGGAGAGGAAAAGGAATAATATATTTGATATAATTAATATATGCAAAAAATTAAAATAGAAAACAATGTATTTACAGGAGGTGTATGGATTATGGCTTGGCTTTTCACTATAGGCTTTCTAAAGCTTACTTTTTGGAAAGGGGTACTCGCTCTATTTGTCTGGCCGTATTTCCTAGGTTTAGCATTTTCAATCATTAATTAGATAAAAATAGTCACAATTGTGACTATTTTTCTTGCATAGCATATAAGCATATGCTAATATATTTATATGGGAAGTTTATGTGATGACATGGAAAAATTTGGGAAGGGTATAGGCAGTACCTCCCGATATCATATTATTGAAGCTCTGTTTTCTGGTCCGAAGACAGTAAGTGAGCTTGTAAAAAAGACGAAGCTTTCACAGCCTTTGGTTTCCCAGCATCTGCGAGTATTAAAAGAGACAGGATTAGTAAATGATGAAAAGCGCGGTCAGGAAGTGATATATACACTAAATACCGAGCACACAGTAGGACTCCTAAAACGTCTCTCGGAACAAATTTGTCCAAACGAAATTAAAAAAAAGAAATTATAAAAATAACATTTAAAAAAATTATGGCACACAATATAAAAGTAATAATAGGTAGTACTAGGGAAGGTCGCTTTGGTGACAAAGCCGGAGCATGGATAGCTGAAGAATTAAAAAAAGAGGCAAATGTATTAGTCGAAATATTGGATCTGCGAGATTATGAGATGCCATTTTTCAATGAAGCCGTCAGCCCATCATACAAGACAGAACCATATAAAAATGAAGCTGTGGCTCGTTTTACAACAAAAATTGCCGAAGCCGATGCATATGTCATAGTAACCCCAGAATACAATCGTGGTACGACAGCAGTATTAAAAAATGCTCTTGATTGGGTATACCAAGAATGGAACAACAAGCCAGTAGCTTTTGTGAGCTATGGCACAGTAGGTGGTGCACGAGCCGTAGAGCAATTGCGTCTAAATGCTATCGAATTACAAATGTCTCCAATACGAGAATCTATAAATATAAATGGGGAATTGTATTTCCCAGTATTGTTTGGTCAAGGTACACCAGCAGAACTTTTTGCAAAATATACTGAAAAAGCAAAGAGTATGATTACTCAGCTTTTGTGGTGGACAGACGCACTAAAGAACGCTCGATCAAAATAATTTGAGATTTAGTCCAAAATTGTTACAATAAAAACATGTCAAAATTTTTCTTTCATTTAGAGCCTGTGGTTTTAAAAGCAAAAATTATAGATATGTTACCGGATATTTTCGGCTCTTTCTTGGTATTAGTTTCTTTTACAATATTATATTTTCTAATTTCTTTACCGATAAAGTTTGTTCTTAGAAAATTTCGTGTTCAGAATGCTCTCATAAATATCATAGATGTCATATTTCGGGTAATCCTAGGAATACTCGCTATAGTCACCATAGCTAAACAGCTCGGCTTCAATGTGTCTTCTGCTTTGGCTGGAGTAGGAGTAATCGGTATAGCTATAGGATTTGCATCTCAAGACGCCTTATCAAATGTCATAGCTGGGATATTAATTTTCATAGACAAGCCTTTTCGAGTAGGAGATTATCTCACATATCAAAATAATTACGGCCGAATTGAAGAGATTACGATTCGTAGTACTAGGATAAGGACTCAAGATAATACTTATGTAGTTATCCCAAACCAGAAAATAATAAACGATGTATTAGTAGACCATTCTACAAATGGTGACACTAGAATTGTGGTCTCCGTAGGTATTGCTTACAAAGAATCCATAGAAAAAGCGAGACAAGCTATACTTGAAAAAGTATCAAAGATAGATGGAGTTTTGAAAAATCCAGCTCCAGATGTGGTGGCAGACGAGCTCGCAGATTCTAGCGTAAAGCTACAGGTCCGTGTTTGGATAGGGGATGCATCTATAGAGAGGAGAATACATTTTGCAGTAACCGAAGAAGTAAAGCACGCACTAGACGAGGCAGACATAGAAATAGCTTTTCCTCACCTCCAGCTTTTCCTGGAAGATATCAAAGACTCAGTTGTTGAAAAAATAGTAAAAATGAAGTAGAGTATATATATGAAACCAATAATTATAAATCAAGATGTGTTTAGTACACTTTGGGCAATAGGCTGGCTTTTCTCTATAGGCTACCTACACCTTTCTTTTTGGAAAGGCGTACTTGCTATAATAATCTGGCCATACTATCTTGGAAAAAAGTTTAGCAAGGAAGAACCTGCTAAATAATTTTCTAAAAACTGAATCATGAAAATTTTTTACCGTTATTTAAAAAAATACTGGAAGCTTTGTATTCTAACTTTATTTTTGGCTAGTATAAATCAAATCTTTTCTTTACTAGATCCATATATTTTTAAACATGTCATAGACACATATGCCATGAAGCCTGATCTGTACACCAAGACAGAATTTTTTTATGGGGTCGGGTTGCTCTTGCTCGCTATTATAGGTACAGCTTTTATCTCTCGTACCGCGAAAAATTTTCAAGATTATTTTTTAAATGGTATCAGTCAAAGAGTAGGAGCAGATTTATATAGAGATGGAGTGTCTCATGCACTGTCTCTACCATATAGTGTTTTCGAATATGAGAGGAGTGGAGAGACTTTGGGTAAACTACAAAAAGTAAGAGGAGATACAGAGAGATTGATAGCATCGCTAGTCAATGTGCTTTTTGTGTCTTTGATTGGTTTTATCTTTGTGGCTATTTACGCGACTAGTATTTATTGGGTCATAGCTGTAGTACTTTTTGCTACCATTCCGATTATCGCTGGTATGAGCCTGATTCTTTCAAAGAAAATAAAGAATATTCAAATGGTCATCGTAGCTGAGACCACAGCATTGGCTGGGTCTACTACCGAATCATTACGAAATATTGAATTAGTAAAATCTCTCGGCCTCGCAAATCAAGAAATAGGTAGACTAAACACAACCACTGAAAAAATATTAAATTTAGAATTAAAAAAACTTCGCTATCTTCGCTCGCTATCTTTTATACAAGGTACAGTCATAAATTTTGTTCGCACTAGCTTGCTCTTCTTTTTATTATATTTGATATTTACTCATGTCATAACTTTCGGTGAATTCTTTTCTTTGTTTGTGTATTCATTCTTTATTTTTAATCCACTTCAAGAATTGGGAAATGTCATAGGTATATACCGTGAAGCTGAAGCTTCACTTACGAATTTCCAGACACTTATCGAAACTCCAAAAGAAGCTACTATCCAAAACCCCAAAAAGATAGGATTGATAGAAAAGTTATCTTTTAAAAATGTATTTTTTAAATATAAATCTGGAAACAGTGAAGCACTTTCAAATATTTCTTACGATGTAAATCGTGGCAAGACCGTAGCTTTTGTCGGTCCATCTGGTTCAGGCAAGACTTCATTGGTCAAATTGCTCGTGGGTTTGTATCTACCGACTAAAGGAGAAATACACTACAATGACACCGCCTTTGAATCCATAAATAAAGAAGAATTAAAATTACAGATAGGTTTTGTGACCCAAGACACTCAATTGTTCGCTGGCACCATAAGAGAAAATCTACTCTTCGTAAAACCAGAAGCTACAGACGCTGAATGCTTGCAAGCTCTAGATGATGCTCAGTGTCAAAACTTACTTTCTCGTGGTGGAAAAGGCTTGGACACACTAATAGGAGAGGGTGGAGTAAAGGTTTCTGGAGGAGAACGTCAACGTCTATCCATAGCTCGAGCACTTCTTCGATCACCAAATGTTTTAATCTTTGACGAGGCTACAAGCTCACTCGATTCTTTGACTGAAGAAGAAATTACTAAAACTATTAGACAAGTTTCAAATAGTTCTTCTAGAATTACTATATTGATAGCTCATAGATTGTCTACCATAATGCACGCGGATACTATACATGTACTCGAAAAAGGATCTATCATAGAATCAGGCTCACACGATGAACTCCTAACAAAACAAGGTCTATATTCTGCAATGTGGCGACAGCAAATAGGAGAGAGAGTTTAAAAATTCACTATTTTTTGTTATAATATAAATATGTTGAAAGAAGGACAACTCCGAGTTACTTATGGTGGTTGGTATCAGCGTACCACTCTTCACTTGAGTGAAGTACACTTCTTGTTTAGTGATGGTGATTCACATCTACATCTATCAAAAGAAAAATTAAAAAAGCTCCATAAAGCTCTAAAGCTCACTCATGTGTCTAGGGAACCAGGTTATTTTGAGTATGTAAAAGCCACGACTGATTCTGGTATTGAGATTAGATACTATGAAGACGGATTGTATACTTTAGAAATAATCACAAACAAAAAAGAAGATATAGACAAGACTCACCAAATCTTGGAAGATTATTATCAAAACAAATTAAGGCCAGCTTTATCATATATCTTTTCTCGTGGTGCTCCGACTCCAAAAAAATTAGCGAACATAAAGACTGTTCACCCTGTAGTCATTAGCTTTAGAGAAAGTGAAAATACTAATTTAAAAATCGATAAAGAGACATTTGGTGAAGTTTATTCCAAGATATCTAGTGACACTCTGACAGTATACAAAACATCAAAATATATTTTTATTTCTGCTTCTACGAATTCTACAAAATCACTTATAGATCTGATAGGTATGCAGATATTTTTCCGAGAATTTAAAGATCAATTGGAAAAATACTTAGATATTCACCGTACAATTTGGGAAGAAATATCAAATATCAAAGAAGCTAAAGTAATACAAGGTAAAGACGTGGAGAATTTGCGTGGAAAATTGGACACCTATCAAAAGACAATTAGTTTGATAAGTAATCGAATAAATCAAATGGGTGCTTACGTGAGTACGCGCTCATCTATAGCTAAAAATTTAAATATTGATAAAGACTTGATTATGCTCTTTGAATATAAATTTGAGACACTTACAGACACACTCACTTATATAAAAGAAATCTGGAAAATGACATCAGATTATTTATCTTCTGCTATAGCCAATATGGTAGAAATAAAAAACCAAAGCACTAGCAACAATTTGAAATCTTTGCAGACTATCACAAGTATCGGAGTAATCTCTGGAGTTTTGGGTTATTTGTCTGCTAGCAAGCTACCAAGCATTAGTTTTTCCGGACTTATTTATTTCTTAATTTTATTTGGTATGACTTGGCTTATGAATTATGTTATTGTTAAGAAATATCAAAGAAAGCAATATAGTCTAAAATTTGGTGATAGAGCAAAAAATCTGTAAATAATGAAAAAAAATATAATAAATGGCCTGAAAAAAATATACATCACCAGCCACTTTGGTTTTTTTGTTGTATTTTTTTTATTACTAGTGGCGACATTTTATACTTTCCCAGATTTTTTCATTAGTGCAATTTCTTATTCTGGTGAAAAAGTAGCTAAAAAAGAAAATACAAAAGGCATAGTAAAGGGGACTGAGGTAGACACTGTCGTAGAGATAGAGCCTTTAGATAAAGTAGCTTACGACGCAAAAATGCTTGAATTGGCAAATAACCCTGAGCCCAAAGCTCCAACTACAAAAATAGTAAAAGACCCCAAAACTGGCAAAGAGACTACGGTGACCATAGAGCCAAAGCCTATTCTACCTAGTAAGTGGCCAGCAAAGACCATATATCCAAATGACGGAGCTATTTTGCCTTTCAACCGTATCATAGCTTATTATGGGAATTTATATTCCACAAAAATGGGAGCTTTGGGTCAATACAAAGAAGAAGAAATGTTTCAAAGATTAAACACTGAAGTAAAACGCTGGGAAGAAGCCGATCCAAACACTCCTGTAATTCCGGCACTTCACTACATAGCGGTAGTCGCACAAGGTAGTGAAGGTAAAGATGGTAAATACAGAGCTCGTATGCCAGACACCGAGATAGACAAAGTGATAAAGATGGCTGAAAAAATAAATGCTATTGTTTTTCTAGATATACAAGTAGGTTTTTCCAACTTACAAGCAGAAGTACCATATTTTGAAAAATATTTAAAAATGCCAAATGTGCATTTGGGAGTAGATCCAGAATTTTCTATGAAAAGTGGTATAAGACCAGGTAAGGTCGTAGGAACACTAGACGCAAGTGACATAAATTTTGCTGCAAATTATTTAGCAAAACTCGTACAAGAAAATAATTTACCACCAAAAGTTCTCATAGTGCATCGTTATACACAAAAAATGGTGACAAATTATAAATTGATAAAACCATTACCAGAGGTACAGATAGTCATGCATATGGATGGCTGGGGTGGTGGTGCTAAAAAAATAGGTACATATAGAAATTTTATATATCCAGAGCCGGTGCAATTTACTGGTTTTAAATTATTTTATAAAAATGATCTGTGGCCACCTAGCACTACTATGCTTACCCCAAAAGAGCTTTTGAATTTAAGTCCAAAGCCTAGCTATATACAATATCAGTAATTTGAAAATAAAGTGGCTTTGATTTTTCCTAGTGTTATACTATAAATATGAAATTAAAAGAGAAAAATAAATTTTCAATGATTGCACGTATAAAAAGTGCAAATAATGCTTGGCGAGGTATAAGTATTTTTTTTAAGACCACTCACAATGCATGGTTACAAGTATTTTTTGCAATATTAGCTATATATCTTGGTTTTATTTTGCAAATTTCAAATACAGAGTGGCTTGTAATTATACTTACTATTGGCTTGGTTTTTATCACTGAAGCTATAAATACTTCGATAGAGATAGATATAAATTTAACATCTCCAGAGTTTCACCCTTATGCGAGAGACACAAAAGATGTAGCTGCCGGAGCCGTACTAATAGCAGTGATTCTTTCAATAATTGTGGCTATTCTAGTCTTTTTACCTAAGATTATAAATATGCTACAATAGCAATATTATGAACAACAATGCAAAAATATTTTTAATAGTTATAGTGGTTTTAGTTTTAGGTACGATTTCTACTGTATTAATACGTGGTGGAGGACAGGCTTCTACTGGTCCAGGTAAATATGATGAATTTGCTACATGTTTAAAGGATCAAGGAGCAGTATTCTATGGAGCTTTCTGGTGCCCACACTGCCAAGCTCAAAAGAAAATGTTTGGCTCTTCTGCAAAATTATTACCTTATGTAGAATGTTCTACAGTAGATGGCAATGGTCAGACACAAGCTTGTATTGATAAAGGAGTAAAGAGCTACCCAACTTGGGAATTTATCAATGGTGAAAGATTGAATGGAGAAATTGCGCTTGAGCAATTGGCAGAAAAGACTAGTTGCGTATTACCACAATAATTATAAAATCTATGAATTTTGAAACTGTACATTACTTAAATGTTTTCTTGGGAGCAGGTGCTATCTTGACGCAGATATTAGCTGTTATTGCTCTCGGTTTATTATTCTTTGGACCAAAGAAAAATGCATACTTGGATTTTATCGACAAGCATTTTCTAGAATTAGGATTTGTAGTTTCTTTTTCTGCGGTGGCATTTTCGATGGTCTACTCTGAGATAGTAGGATTTTTACCTTGCTATCTTTGCTGGTTCCAGCGAGCATTTATGATACCAGCGATATTTATTTTTGGTGTAGCTGCTTGGGTAAAAGATCGCAAAGTTATAAAGTATACATTGCCTATGCTTTTAGTGGGTTTTGTGATTTCTGTATATCAAAACCTTATGTATTATTTCGCTGTGGATGCTTCAAATTTACCTTGCGATGCTTCAGGAGTTTCTTGCTACAAACAATACATCTCTGAGTTTGGTGGGTACATATCAATACCGATGTTAGCCCTTACTGCTTTCTTTGTGTTGATTACAATAGTTTTAGTAGCACATTTTTACAAGAAACAAGATTAAAAATATGAATAAATATATAAGCATTTTAATTGTTTTAGTTATAATTGGTTTTGGAATTTGGTTTTTTGCAAAAGGTAATAAAACTGAAGAAAATATTATAAATGATAATTCTGCTGTAGAAGCTTTAACAGAGGAGCAAGCTGTGGCTAACACTCCCGAAGAAGAGGTAACTACAAAAGATACAAATAAAAAGACGACAATGGCTACATTAAATACAAATATGGGTGATATTAAAATTGAGTTTTTTGAAAAAGATGCTCCAAAGACTGTGGAGAATTTCAAAAAATTAGCTAATGAGAAATTTTACGACGGGATAAAATTTCATAGAGTTATTAAAGGCTTTATGATACAAGCTGGTGATCCACTCACTAAAGACGATTCAAAGGCATCCATGTGGGGCATAGGAGGCCCAGGCTACAAGTTTGCTGATGAGATAGACCCAAAGTCTGATTTATACACAAAGATGGGCTACAAGAAGG
The DNA here is from genome assembly GCA_964472335.1 of uncultured Candidatus Saccharibacteria bacterium. Classification (GTDB taxonomy): domain Bacteria; phylum Patescibacteriota; class Minisyncoccia; order Phycocordibacterales; family UBA9973; genus UBA9973. Next base: position 8,328 of record CAYYJU010000015.1, read on the forward strand.
GTGTAATGGCTATGGCAAACTCTGGTCCAAATACAAACGGTAGTCAATTCTTTATAATGCATGTAGATTATCCACTACCTCCATCATATACAATTTTTGCTAAAGTAGTTTCTGGTCAAGAAGTAGTAGACAAGATTGCTCTAGTAAAGACTCTGCCAGGTGATAGACCAGCTGAACCTGTAATTATAGAAAGTATTAAACTCGAATAAATATTTGATGCTAGCCTTTACGAAAGCTGAAAAGGCACTAATTAAAAAATTAAACACACCAGCTCGGGTGCAAGATTTTTTAAATTCTATACCATTTAATTTTGAAAAAAATAATATAGATACTATAAAATCTCCCTTGCGTGTAATTCGTGAAAAAAATGCTCACTGCATGGAGGGAGCGATATTGGGTGCTTATATTTTATCTATTCATGGTTTTACACCATATATTCTTTGCCTCAAAGCCAAGAAGGGGGACTTTGACCATGTAATCACTCCATTTAAAGTGCAGGGTTTATGGGGAGCACTCTCAAAGACAAATCATGCAGTGCTTCGCTATCGTGAACCTATATATAAAAATATTCGTGAGCTGGTTATGTCGTATTTTCATGAATATTTTTTAGACACAGGAGAAAAAACATTACGAAAATATTCTGGGCTTTTAAATATAAATACTATAAAAGGAGACTGGGCGACTTCAAGTGAAGACATATGGCTTATAGACAGTGCTTTAGATAAAGTAAAATATTATGATATTGTACCAAAATCATATATCAAACGCCTTCGCAAAGCTGACAAAGTAGAAATATCTGCTGGAAAGATTGTAGAGTTTAAAAAATAAAGTTTATAAACTTCATAAACCAATTTTTATTTCCTGTTTTAACTTCGGGGATACTTTTTACCTCTTCTATATTTAATACTGGTATTGTAGGTGTGTTTTTCTTTTGGTTTATTTTTCTAGGAGGCACAGTCGCACTTATTTTAACTACGTTATCAGGCAAATTTGAGACTATATTAAAATCTTTTGGTTTTTCAAAATCTTGTAGAATTTCATTCCATGTTTTACCAGACATTGCTGTCACTGCATAAGCTGTCTCCCAGATTTTACTTTTTATACTAGGCTCTTCCTCAGCTATTTCGTTTTTTATTGCTCCATCTGTGTCTTGGTTGTTTGCCATGTAGTCATATGGAGTATTATCATTTTTCTTCCAATCTTCTGGCTTATCTTTTATAGCCAATATGCCTCCGATAGCCCAAGAAGTAGCCGATGCATTTCCAAAGCCCCCGTCCGGCTTCTGGTTTTTCTTTAAAAATTCCTTTGCTTTTTCTAGGGCTGTTTTTACCTTTTCATCTCCATTGAAAGCCACCAATGCTTGTATACTAGCCCCAGTCATATCTATACTCTCATCCCATGAGCCATTTTCTTTTTGTCTACTCAATACGAAATTTACACTATCTAGTATCATTTTTTCATCTTTTATAAAACCTGCATTTTGTAAAACAATTAAAGCAAAGATATCATCATTGTCTTCATTTATATCTCCGAATTGTTTTCCATCAAAAGATTCTGTTATTTTTTTAATATAATTTTCACCGTTTGTGTTGTAGGGATTCAAGCCGAGTGACATGAGAGCCATAGCGTGTCTCTCATGGTCTGTCAGTAACCCACCTTCAATTTTTAATTGTACTAAGTTTTTAATTAGTTTTATTACTTGTTCTTGATTATTGCCTGATGCAAGACCTAGTGCCACCCAGTCTGTATAAAGATTGTCTCCAAAAGAACCATCTTCTTTTTGCTTGGAAGCTAAAAATTTAAAAGCTTTTTCTACATTGAATTGCAATTTTGTCGTCGCACCTAGGACTATTCCAGCATTAGAACTTCCACCACCTCCACTAGTATTAGAAGGCACATAGTTTGTCACTGTGAGTGGCTCAGTAGGAAAATAGTAGTCTTCTTTGATGCCGACATTATAAGAACCGACTGGAATATTTTTAAAAGTAGCTTGCCCTATAGCATCTAGGGGTGATGTCATTATCTCGGTCGGATTCCATTGATCAAGCGGGTTTGGCTGAGTCAGGCCCACTGTTCCACTCGTCCGAGCTACCCAAGCGTCGTTTTCGTAATCATAATTTTGAGCAGTTAAGGTAACAGCATCATTTGTAGTGATAGAGCTTGAGCCTAAAATTATTTTATTTTGAGGTCCAAAATATACATAGACATTTTCTCCGCCAGACAAAGTAGTCTGGTCTATACTAGAAAAAGGGGAGGTGTTGTTTACTACATATTGCCAATCATCACACCGTTCGCCATTTACATAATTTATACATTTTAAATATTTCCCGAAAGGAAATTCTTCGATGTTAGATATTTCAAAATCCTCACTTTGAGTGTCTGCACTATTTAATAAAGATAATACATTACTATTTTCTTGTAGCTCTATATCACCAGTAAATATCACAGTAGCCCCGTCTCGGATCGTTAGTGTCGCACTGGGAGCAGTCGCAAAAGACTTATTTACTCCAGCTAGTAATATTATCAAGACAAACAAAGTTTTTATTATATTTTTCATATTTTTAATTTATATTATTTTCAAATTTCCAAGATACGACATCTCCAGGATTTATTTTATAATCAGACACACCGACTTGTGCTTTTTTACCATTTACATAATAAATCCAATTTTTACTACCAATATTTTTTACATCATTTATTTCATATATAAATTTACCCATACCGGTGTAAGTCTTTTCTTTAAAATTTATTTTTCCTTCAGCCTTCATCTTATTCATAAAGTCATACACACTAGTATTTTTTGCAATGTTACTCACATGTCTCACGTCTTCAATTTCTACATAAGCTTGAGTAGTTTTTTGAGTTACGACAATTGTATTTTCAGTGTTCGTTTGTTTTTCAGTAGGTTCTTTTTCTGTCTCTATGGTTTCATCTATTATAGAAGATATATTGTTTACAGTTTTTTTTGACAAGAAAGAGTAAGAGCCAGCCAAAAATAATATTATTGCTATGACAGTCAGTATTGTTGTGATTTTTTGCTTTTTGGCCATATAAATTAAAAAAATTCTGCTCGTGCAGAATTGTAGCTTCTTTTTAAAAGAAGGTTTCCTGCTCGGGACTAATAAAACATATGAGATGATTGGTATTCGGACTTGTTCCTCGATTTACCAGTTGGCAAATCGGGACATACCGTAGCGGCACTGTACTGGATTCGAACCAGTTTCCCCAATCAAATCTTTAATTTTTAAAAGGAACATACTTAGTATATACTTACTTCAAGTTATGTCAAAAAACAGTGTGGAAAAGAATTATACAGAAAAATACCATAAAATAATGGTTTTCGGGACTTTTAATGGCTTGCATGAAGGGCATTTGAACTTGTTTAAACAAGCCAGAAGATTAGCAAAAAATCCCTTACTCATTGTATCTATAGCTCGTGATAAAAATGTTTTTAGAATAAAAGGACAGTATCCAAAATTAAACGAAAAACAAAGAATGGATTTACTTAAAGAGTGTATTTTAGCAGATAAGGTAGTACTCTCTGGGGTAAAAAATCACATACCACACATAGTAAAAGAAAGCCCAGATATCATAGCTCTTGGCTATGATCAAAAAGCATATGTAAAAAATCTTAGAAAAGATTTAAAAGAAAAAGGATTATTGGTAAAAATAATCCGGTTAAAACCTTATAAAGAAAAAATTTATAAAAATAGTTTACTTAGAAAAAATTAGACATCATTTCTACTAATAGTAGAAGAGAGATAAATTCCAAATAGCATTATAGCTCCTAGTATTACATAGATAAAATTAAATTGAGGGATGAATAGGAAAAACATCGAAGCAATTATAGGGCCAACTATATAAGATAGGGGTGTGATACTACGAAAAATACCTACATACTCTTCGTTTTCTGGTTTGATATGTTTAAAGAAGTACGCGTCGCTCATGACTTCGATTATCGCAGCTCCTACTCTAGTGGAAAATAATATCAAAGCCCATAGCCATACTTTATGATTGTTTATAAAGTATACTGATACAGTGGCAATGGCAATAATAGTAAAACCAGACATCAGCATCAGTCTCTCACCGACTTTGTCTCCGTATCTACCCACATGAAAAGGAACGAGGATAAAAGGCAATAACATAATAGAAAAGATAAGACCGATTTCTTCCCAAGAAAAATGAACATAATTATATAGGTATATAGGTGTGTATATCACCATCCAACAATAAAAAAATTGAAGTAAAAAGTTTATACCATACGCACGAAATAAATTTTTATTTTTAAAAAACTCTTTTACTGATTGCAAAGCCTTCAAATTATCATATTTTGGATCTGGAGTTTTCTTGAGAGTAAAGAAAGCAAAGATAAAAAATAAGACCATCACAAGAAATGCCAGGGTGTATATCTCTTTAAAAGAGAAATACTGCAAAATTGTACCTGATATCAATTGAGACAAGATAAAAGCTATATGGCAGATAGCTAGATATGCACCACGAATACTACCTATAGCAGAGTCTTTTGAGAATATCTTTAGTAGTTCATCTAAAGAAAATACTATGAGTGTATTTAGTGCAAAACCAAATATAAATGCTATAGATACCACCCATGGATTATTGGACAAAGTACACAATAGTATAGAGATTGCATCCAAGGCTATTACTAGAAGTAAAAATTTGTGTCCACCTGTTTTTCTAAAGATACTTGGAGCTATTATAAGCGCCAATATTGAAAAGATTGAACCCAAAGCAAAAGTCAGCCCCACCAATTCTTTACTGATAAAAGAGGATAGGAAACTAGAGTTTATATAAATCATTAAAGCCAGCGACAGAGAGAATAGGAAACCGGCGAAATATATTATTTTTCTAGTTTGTTGCATCTATTTATTTTACTATTTATACGCTCAATATCACAGGGATAACTAGGGGTCTTTTTTCTGTTTTTTGATACAAGAATTTTGATACATTTTCTCCAAGCTCAGCTTTTAGTAAATCAAAATTTGCAGGAGTAGATCGAGAAGTAGAATTTTCTACTAATTTTTTTATTACCATTCGGACAGAACGCAAAAGTTCTTGGTTTTCTTTTAGGTATACGAAACCACGAGATATAAGGTCTGGAGATTTTTTTAATTTTCCAGTCTTTTGGTCGAGTAGGGCAATGATGACAAACATACCATCCTGAGCCAGCATTGAGCGGTCTCGCATGACGACTTCTTGGACGTTGCCAATAGATAGTCCGTCCACCACCATCATACTAGCTGGAGCTTTTTCTTTACGAACAGTGAGCTTGTTTCCTTTGTCTACTATTTCTACGATAGTCCCATTGTCTGGTACTACGATATTTTCTTTTGGGAAATTATTTCTATCGTGGATTATCTGAGCATGTATGCGTAGCATAGAGTGGTTTCCGTATCCTGGCATAAAGAATTTTGGATTTACTGCTTTGTTTATCCAGACAAGGTCTTCTTGTCTAGCGTGTCCACCAGAGTGAATTTCGGCTATACCATAGTGGATTAATTTTAAATCATGTCTATATAGATGATCTTTTAATTTTTGAATATTTACTTCGTTCCCTGGAATTACTGATGAAGAAAACATTACAGTATCTTGCGCAGTTAATCGGATATATTTGTGTTTGTTTGTAGCCATTCGCATAAGTGCTGCAAACTCTTCTCCTTGTGCGCCTGTAGCTATGACTACGATGCGGTTTGGTGGGTAGTTGTCTATATCTTGCGCTTGGATAAATGTGTCAGGTTTTGGCGTCATCAATTCTGCCAATTTTGCTATATCCACATTGTTCTTCATGCTTCTTCCTTCGACTACGATTTTCTTGTTGAATTTTTCACAAATTTCAACTATTTTTATCATACGATCAAACTGAGAAGCAAAAGTTCCTATTATAAGTCTGCCGTCTGTAGTCCTGATGATTTCTTCGATATTTTTTTGTACTTCTTTTTCGGATATTGAATATCCAGGTACTTCGGCATTTGTAGAGTCAGCTACGAGCATCAAAGTATGCTCTTTGCCTAGGCCGGTCCACTTCTTTTCTTCTTTTGGAGTTGGCTTGCCACCTTCGTGTTCGAGCTTCATATCTCCAGATACTATTATGTTTCCATATGGTGTACCTACTTTTACTCCCATTGAGTCAGGGATAGAGTGATACACAGGGAAGAAGCCGAGAGAAAGCTCATTAAATTTTATTTTTGTACTTTCATCTACTACATTCAAGGTGAGTGGTGGCTTTCCGACAAATTCTTCCTGTCTCTTTTTTATCATTAGGATTGTCAGGTTTTGTGCATATATAGGTGGGTTACCAATACGGTCCATGATAAAAGGTATACCACCTATGTGGTCCAAGTGTCCGTGAGTGATAGCCACAGCACGAATTTTTTCTTTTCTTTCTTCTAGATATTTAAAGTTTGGTAGAGTAAAGTCTGCACCCATTGCTTCTTCTTCATCTATAAAGTGGAATCCTACATCGAGTACGATGATATCATTTTCGGATTCAATCAATATCATATTTCTTCCTACTTCTTCTACTCCACCGAGTGGTATGACTCTAATATTGCCATCTATTGGTGGGGGGATTTTTCCTTCAATTGGTTTTTTATGTTCTCTCTGGGGTCCGCGACCTCCTCCTCGTCCACCTTTGGAGTATTGATAGGTAGAGCTTTTAGATGATCTACTTTTTTCTTTAGATCTTGTTTTTGATCCACCTGCATGAGGAGAATTTTTGTGTTCTCCCGTAGATGAAACATGGGTGTTAGTATTAGTATGTGTTTTTGGTTTTTTGTCTTCTTCAATACTCAAAGAGCTGAAGGGTAATCTTGTTTTTTTCATAATTTATTTTTTGTTATTTTTAATTTTAGTCAAAGACTATGTGTTTAGTGTAATTTATTATTTTGCAAATATTCTCCAAACATTATATTTTTCTGTATACCAAGAATATACATTTAAAAATCTATTCGCAGGGAAGGTGATATGGTCCATAGATAACCCCATCAAATTTGGTGATACTAAGTATATAAAATTGGGAGTATAAAGAAAAACAGCAGGCATGTCTTTCTTTATCTCGTTTTCAAATTGAACATATTTTTTAATTCTAGCCTCTCTGTCTATGGTCACAAAAGCATCTTCTAGTATCTTGTCTACGTTTGCATTTGTATACATAGCTACATTTAATCCAGGGTCACGTCTCTGAGAAGAATGCCAGAAAGCATATAGGTCAGATTCTTTGTTTATAATTTCTCCAAAGAGTAAAGCATCATATTTACGTGGGCGGATCACGTCAGTGTTTAAGGCACCTACTTCAAAAGTTTGCACATCAACTTTTATTCCTATTTCTGCTAAATCTTGTTTTATTAAAAGAGCAGCTTTGTTTAATTCTGGAGCATCACTGGTAGATATAGAAAATTCTAAAAGGGTAGTAGTCTTTTTTCCTACTGTAGTCACAGTCTTTCCTTTAGAATTTTTTGTAGTCTTTTTTTCTTGAGAACTTTTTTCTAAAAACCCCTCAGCGTTTTTTGTCCAACCTTCTTTTGCTAGGCTGGCTTCTATTTTTTTCAATGTTTCTTCTCGTGAAGTGACACTACCACTATTTAATTTTTGATACTGCACCATATTTGGTGGTATTGGATCATCGATAGACACTCCATATCCTGCTAATACCTCGTTTATTATTTTATCTTTATTTATAGCTTGGTTTATCGCACTGATTATGGTTTTATTTACAAAAAGCTGGTTTTCATTTTGATTAAAGAAAAGTCCAAATACTCTAGGCAGTATAGCTGATTCTATTCTATAGCCTTTTTCTTTCAATACTTCTGCATTAGAAGGGGTGATAGATCCTACTTGGTCTATCTCTTTATTTTCTACAGCAGTGATGAGCTCGTCTTCGTTTGAATAAAAATGCAAACTCATATTTTGAATATATGGCTTACCCAAAGCAAAATCTTTAAAAGCTTTTAATTCATAGCTTTCTATTAATCCAGAAGATTGTTTTCCCACACTATTTACCACATAAGGGCCAGAGCCTACAGGGTCGATATTTAGAGTGTTTAATTCTACTGGAGTATTCTTCCAAAGATGTGCTGGCATTATACCTAGTGTCGTATTTTCTAAGAATGATGAAAAAGGTTGCCTCAATTTAAATTCTATAGTCTTTGCATCTATTTTTGTCACAGTGACTCCGTCCCAGTTTGCCTTCTGTGGACTTTTGATAATAGAGTCCTTGGCTGTCTCTATGGTAAAAATTATGTCATCTACTGTTACAGGCTCACCATCATGAAAAGATATTTCGTCTTTTAGTGTAAAAGTATAAGTGAGTCCATCTTTTGAAATTTCATACTTTTCTGCCAAGTCCGGTATCAAGCTTCCGTCTGAGGCTTTTCTCATTAGACCAGAGTATACGAGTGTCACCATGTCTTGGTCTGCATCAGAAAATGCTAGTACTGGGTTTATAAAACGGGGAGTACCCACGATACCTTCAGATATAGAGCCACCATACATAGGCACAGTCACCATAAAATATCTATTTATAGTATTTAATATTAGTATTGTACTTACCAGTAAGATCAAAACAAGTACAGAAAAGATTACTCGTTCTTTTTTGGAAAAAGAAAAAAAAGCAGAATTTATTTCTTTCTTTGAGGGTAATTTTTGAATAATTTTTAAGCCACGTATAAAATTATAGAACTTTGACATAAAAGATTTATTTTATGGAGAGTTTTAGATATTTGCTTTGAGTACGATAGACAAAAAAGCAAATAGAGCAAAAAGAATTCCACAAACGATAGACAAGTAAAAAAGAAACTTTTCAAAGCCTCGGCGAGTATGATGAAAACTGCCAGTATCGCCACTACCTAGAGCACCACCCAAACCTGCACCAGATTGCTGGAGCATTATAGCTGTTACCAATATTACTGAAAGGATAATCTGCGCGTATGGCAGAACGTTCACTACTAGATTCATATAAGTCTATTATTGCATATTTGCCACTAAAAGGCAAACGAT
>CAYYJU010000016.1:0-9136 GCA_964472335.1 uncultured Candidatus Saccharibacteria bacterium
TGCCTGTTGAAGATATATTCTCAATCGAAGGCCGAGGTACAGTGGTAACAGGAAAGATCGAAAGAGGAGTAGTAAAGGTTGGAGAAGAAGTAGAAATAGTTGGAATCAAAGACACTCAAAAGTCTGTGGTTACAGGTATTGAAATGTTCAACAAAAACCTACAAGAAGGTATGGCTGGAGACAACGCTGGTATCTTGCTACGAGGTCTTAAGAAAGAAGACATTACTCGTGGACAAGTACTATGTAAGCCAGGTACTACAACTCCACACGACAACTTTACTGCTGAAATATACGTACTTAAGAAGGAAGAAGGTGGAAGACACACTCCTTTCTTCAAGGGATACAAGCCTCAATTCTACATCCGAACTACAGACGTTACAGGAGATGTGACATTGGCAGAAGGTACAGAGATGGTCATGCCTGGAGACACAGTAAAGATTACAGTTAAATTGGTTACTCCTGTCGCTCTTGAAGAATCACAGAGATTCGCAGTTCGTGAAGGAGGAAAGACTGTCGGAGCTGGAGTAGTTACTAAGATCATAGCTTAAATAGATAATTTAGTTTAAAAAAGTTCTTTCATGAAAACAACAGAAACAAAAGTAAAAAAGCCAAAAGTGGCTAAACCTGCAGTACAAAAAATACCAAAGGTAGCCAAGACTAAAACTTCTAAAAAAGAGAAGGGTGCTTCCGACAATGTTGTATTACGTATTCGAGTACGCGCTTATGAATCTAAAATCATAGACGCTTCTGTAAAACAAATCATGGATACAGCTACTCGCTATGATGCGACTATTGTCGGACCAGTACCTCTACCTACTGAAATCAAAAAATACACAGTAAACCGTTCAGCTTTTATCTATAAAAACGCTAGAGAACAATTTGAAATCAGAGTACACAAAAGACTGATTGATATTGTAAATCCTTCCCCAAAAACAATTGAGGCTCTTACTAATTTGTCGCTTCCTTCTGGAGTTGATATTGACGTAAAGATGCTATAAAAATAATTTTATGAAATTTATTTTAGGAACAAAAGAAAATATGACAGAATACTTCTCCGAAGATGGAGTAGTATTTCCTGTGACCATAGTTTCTGCTGGCCCAGTTGTCGTTTCTAGGGTTTTCACAAAAGATAAAGATGGTTATGATTCTGTGCAAGTTGGTTTTGGTACTCAAAAAGAAAGTAGAGTTACAAAGAGCCGAGCTGGAGCAATGAAAGGAGCTTTCTATAAACACTTAAAAGAATTTAGAATAAAAAACGGAGAAAAAGTAGACCTAAAAGAAGGGGACAGCGTAGATGTGTCTGTCTTTGAACCTGGTGATAAGATAGTAGTCTCTAGTGTCTCAAAAGGTAAGGGTTTCCAAGGTGTCGTAAAGCGCCATGGATTCTCTGGAGGTCCACGTACACACGGTCAAAAACACTCAGAACGCGAACCTGGAAGTATCGGCGGAGGACTCCGAACACACGTTCCGAAAGGAATGAGAATGGCAGGAAGAATGGGATCTGATCGTATAACACAAAAGAATTTGAAAGTTGTTTTCGTAGATAAAGAAAATAATATCATGCTTGTGAAAGGAGCGATATCAGGCAGACGTGGAACTTTAGTTGAAATAATCGGTAAATAAATAATATGCAAGCAAAAATATACAACCAAAAAGGAGACGTAGCTGGGAATATAGATTTACCTGCAAAAGTTTTTGGCGCAAAGTGGCGTAGTGATTTGGTGCACCAAGTAGTAGAAGGTATGCGCTCAAACAAGCGTGCAGGTACAGCTGATACAAAAGGCCGTGGTGAAGTCCGTGGAGGAGGTAAAAAGCCTTGGAAGCAAAAAGGTACAGGGCGTGCTCGTCATGGATCATCTCGAAGTCCTATTTGGGTTGGTGGAGGAGTCACTCATGGACCACTTGCAGAAAAGAATTACAAGAGAAAAATTTCTAAAAAAATGCGTGCGCAAGCATTGTTCTCAGTACTTTCTCGCAAACTAAAAGATAATGAAATAATTTTTATTGATACACTAGCACCTACAGACATAAAGACAAAAGTTGCCGTAGAAGTAGTAAAGAATTTGTCTAAAGCTAGTGGCTGGAAGACTCTATCAACTTCAAAGAAGCCTAGAGCACTTACTGCTTTATTTGGACGAAGTGAAAAAACAGAAAAGAGTTTTAGAAATATTCCATCTTTGGAGATAGTTTTCTTAAAGAATTTAAACCCTCTAGATGTATTAAATAAAAAATATCTTTTAATAGAAAATCCAGAAGAGGCTGTAAAATTCCTTGAATCAAGAGGTTAATTTATAAAACAAAAAGATGAAAAATTTACACATAATTAAAAATCCTAGAATTACTGAAAAAGCTTCTGTTGCAATGGAAAAAAATTCTTATATTTTCAATGTGAGCGAAGATGCAAATAAAACAGAAATAAAAAAGGCAATTTTTGCACTTTATAAAGTTCACCCAACAAAAGTAAATGTACTACCAATACCAAAGAAAGAAATTTTTTCTAGGGGTAAAAAAGGTGTACGAGGGGGAGGACGAAAGGCTGTCGTTTATTTAAAGGCTGGAGATAAGATAGAAATTATTTAGTTATAAAGAAAAGTTCACAAAGAAATGAAAAAATACAAACCTACAAGTAAATCAAGGAGACAAATGACGAATATCAATTATCGTGATATTTTGACCAAGACTACTCCTACAAAGTCACTTACTCATGGATTCAAGCGTTCTGTTGGCCGAAACAGTGCTGGACGCATAACTATGCGACACAAGGGAGGTGGACACAAGCGTCTTTTCCGAGAAGTAGACTTTTTATATAACAAAAAAGATATTCCAGCAAAGATAAAATCTATAGAATACGACCCAAACCGTTCAGCATTTATCGGTCTTGCTGTGTATAGAGATGGAGAAAAGAGATATGTGATATTACCACAGACAGTAAAGCCAGGAGATGATTTTCTTGTATCTGAAAAAGCTCCACTTACACCAGGAAACAGACTTCCACTTAAAAATATTCCAGTTGGAACATTTATTTATAACATTGAATTAAAGCCAAATGGTGGTGCAAAAGTAGGACGAGGTGCGGGAGTATTTGCTCAAGTAGTAGCAAATGACAAAGGATATACAAATATAAAAATGCCTTCTTCTGAAGTTCGAAAGGTAAATGAAAAATGTTATGCTTCTATCGGCTCTGTCTCAAACGAAGAACACTTTTTGGAAAATTATGGTAAAGCTGGACGAAGTCGCTGGAAGGGTATACGTCCTACAGTCCGAGGTACAGCCATGAACCCTGTAGACCACCCATACGGAGGAGGAGAAGGACGACAAGGCCGAGGTACAAAGAGACCAAAGACTATGTGGGGTAAAGTCACTGGAGGACGAAAGACTCGTAGTCCAAAGAAATATTCAAACGTATTCATCGTCTCTCGCCGAAAAACCGGAAAAAACAAATAGAGAATAAATAAAAAATTTAAAAACACAGAGCCAAAAGCTCTGTGTTTTTTGTTGTGTTATTTTATTTTTATGGTATAAATTTAAATGGATTTGCTGTTTAAATCTATTCCTAAATTTTTTCAATGGGAGAGATAGTATGCCTAGAATAAAGAAAAGTCCCGGGTATTTTAAATCAAAATTCCCCAAAGCAAAGCGGCCAGATCAAAGTATTCGATCTGGAAATACGCAAGCCGGTCTTAGGTCTCGAGCGGCGACCATAGGGTTTTCAACTCGAAAAAAGAAAAAGGGGAAAACAAGGCAATACGAGAAAGAAACAATCTAATGAAAAAGATAAAACCAAATCCTTGCACGCGTAAGGGTTTGTCTAAAATCAACACTCGTCAACCTGCAAAGGCCGGAACGGGTAAAAACAATCACTAACTTCGGACTTTTATGTCCGTCGAAAACGGCTCGTCGCAAGACGAGCCATCACTATTTTTACTCATTATTTTTTGGTATACTGTGCTTATGACATGGGCATTTAAAAGACAGATTTCTTATGTGGCTATATTGGTATTATTTTTCGGAGCTTTTGGTTTTTTGATAATTTATCCGAGATTAAATGTAGCCCCTACTTGTACAGATAATAAACAAAATGGACTAGAGACAGGTATAGACTGTGGAGGCATGTGTGCACGGGCTTGTATGAATCAGGTAGATCAAATATCAATAATTTGGTCTCGAATTTTTAAAGTTGTGCCTGGGCGTTACAATGCAGTTGCTTATCTAATTAATCACAATAAAAATACAGCTATAGAAAAAATAAGTTACAGGTTTCGTTTTGCAGATGAAAACAATATTTATATAGGCAAGCGGGATGGTAGTACTTATGTACCCCCATCTGGAAATTTTGCAGTTTTTGAACCAGCCATAGATATGGGTAATTCAATTCCTGTATATGTATCTTTTGAATTTACTCAAAAACCTGTCTGGGTTTTTGTTCCAGAAGAAAAGATGAATCAAGTAAAAGTATTTGCTTCGAATATAAATTTATTAGATGCAGATACAAAGCCACGATTGTCCGCAGTCTTAAAAAATAATTCATTGTTTTCTGTGCCTGATATAAATGTGATAGCTATTCTATATGATTCTCTAGGTAATGCTGTATCAGCTAGTCGCACCTATGTGGACATCTTGAAAGGGGAAGAAAATAAAGACTTAAATTTTACTTGGCCCGAACCTTTTGAAAAGACTGTAGTGAAACAGGAAATAATTCCTATTTATAATATCTTTTCAGTAAAATTAAAGTAAATGGCAGAGAAAGTAATAAAAAGAATAGATTGGCTTTTGGTTCTTTTTATACTTCCTATAATTTTAGCTGGACTTTTCACCATGAAGAGCTTTTCAGCTTTGGAGGGAGGTAGTGTTTTTTTTAATAAACAAATCATATGGGTAGCTGTTTCTTTTGCAGTTTTCTTTATATGTTCTTTTATAGATTTTAGATTCCTAAAGAGAACAGATGTTCTAGTCTCTATTTTTCTTTTTGCTTCATTTATTTTATTTTTATTATTTATACTGGGGCATGTATCAAACGGGGCAAAAAGCTGGTTTAACTTTAGCTATTTTTCTTTTCAGCCGGTGGACATGATGAAGCTAGTCTTAGTATTAATTTTAGCGAAATATTTTTCTAGGCGTCACGTAGAAATAGGGGACATAAAACATATATTTATTTCTGGATTCTACGCTTTCATTCCTCTGGTTTTAGTTTTGTTACAGCCAGATTTTGGTTCAGCGATGATTATAGGTTTTATTTGGCTCGGAATGGTACTAGTATCTGGCATTAGAAAGACGCATCTTTTTTTGGTTTTTGCTGGAGGAGTATTAGTCTTTTTATCATTGTGGTTTTTCGTGTTTGCTCCTTATCAAAAAGCTCGTATTGTGAACTTTATAAATCCACTCGCTGATATGCACGGCACAGGCTATAATGCTCTTCAGTCTACTATTGCTGTAGGTTCTGGACAGATTTTTGGTAAAGGTCTTGGTTTTGGTACACAATCAAGATTAAAATTTTTACCAGAAGCACAGACTGATTTCGTATTTGCAGCATTTGCAGAAGAATGGGGACTCGTAGGTAGTCTGCTTATATTATTGTTGTACGCTTTGGTAATTTGGAGAATTCTTTATAATACGACCTTGGGTTCTTCCAATTTTGAAATTCTTTTTGGCATGGGCATAGCAATATTTTTCATGAGCCAAATATTTATTAATGTCGGCATGAATATTGGAATAATGCCTATCACAGGTATACCACTTCCTTTTATGAGTTATGGAGGTTCTCATCTGCTTACTGAATTTGCTGGACTTGGAATCTTAATGAGCATGCGAAGGTATTCTAGGATTGCTCATAGGGATCAAATGAAAAATGAATTTTTGGGTATTTAATATAAATTTATGCAAATAATTGATGGAAAAAAATTAAGAGAAGATATTTTAGTTAAAATAAAAAACGAAGTTTCCTCTTTGCCTTTTGTGCCTATTTTTTGTGATGTATTAGTCGGTGATGACCCTGCATCTATGCAATATGTAAAGATGAAAGGGAATACAGCAGTATCAGTAGGTATCAAATTTCATAGTGCAAATTTTCCAGCAGCTATAACCACAGAGGAATTAATAAAAGAAATAAAACTTTTAAATGTAATACCTGACATGTGTGGAATCATAGTCCAATTACCACTACCACCACACTTGGATAAACAAAAAGTGTTGGACGCTATTCTTCCACATTTGGATGTAGATTGCCTAGGTAGTGTGTCTAGTGAAAAATTTTATAAAAATGAAAACCATATTGGTTTTCCGACTGCAGTCGCCTGCATGAATATACTAGATTCTATTAATTTAGATTTAAAAGAAAAGAATATAGTAGTCCTAGGACAGGGCACTCTCGTCGGTAAACCCATTACGGCACTACTTAAATTTAGAGGATTTAATCCAGAGATAGTGACTCGCAGTACACTAAATCAAGAAGAAATTATAAAGAATGCTGATGTCATAATTTCTGGTATTGGGCAGGGTAAATATATAAAAGGAGAAATGATAAAAAAGGGAGTAGTGTTGATAGATGCTGGAACATCAGAAGAAAATACAGGCATGGGAGGGATAGTGGGCGACGTAGACCAAGATTCAGTGAGAGATGTAGCAAGCTTTGTTTCTCCGGTGCCAGGAGGCGTAGGTCCTGTGACCGTAGCAGTTTTATTAAACAATGTATTACAAGTAGCAAAAAGTACAAATGAATAATACAATTTTTTATTTCTTCTATAATTTAGCTCACCAGTCTTTATTTACAGATAAAATTATAGTTTTTTTCGCGGTGTATTTTCCTTTTATTGTAATATTTTCAGCTGGTGTTTTTTTATTGATGCACCATGAAGTATTTAAAGCTAAAAGCACATTACAGATACTTTTACAAAAAAAGAAAGAAATCCTCGGGGCATTTTTTGTGGGAATTTTTGCATATTTACTCTCTTTTATTTTTAAATTATTTTTTCAAACTCTTAGACCTTTTGATCTATTAAATGGAGTCAATCCACTTTTTTTTCCTACAGATTATTCTTTTCCATCAGGGCATGCGACATTTTTTTTCGCATTAGCTTTCTCAATGTTATTTAATCATAGAAATTCTGGAATTATATTTCTTGTATTTGCATTCTTGATAGGTATTGCTAGAGTAATTGCAGGTGTTCACTTCCCAGTAGATATACTCGGTGGTATTTTACTTGGTTTTATTGTAAGTTTGATAATTAATTTTATAAATAAAAAATGAATATAATACATACAGTAATACTAGGTATAGTAGAAGGTTTGACTGAATTTTTGCCTATTTCTTCTACTGCTCATCTGGAGATAGCTCAGCGTCTTTTAGGCATAGCCACAAATGATTTTATAAAAAGTTTTGAAATTGCTATTCAGCTCGGAGCTATTTTATCGGTAGTATTTTTTTACAGAAAAGAATTACTCGGGGCTTCATTTTTATATATTAGAAATATATTAATTGCTTTTATTCCGACTGGAGTGATTGGGTTTTTATTGTATAAAATAATAAAATCATTTTTACTTGGAAATATTTTTGTAGTAATAACTACACTGTTATTAGGAGGAATATTTATAGTTATTTATGAATATAAATCAAGAAATAAAATTGAGAAGAATTTAGACAGAAAAATTGAAAATCTTTCAGTCAGAGAACTGCTCATATTAGGTTCATCACAAGCCCTAGCTGTTATGCCTGGTGTTTCTCGCTCTGGTGCAGTAATAATTTCTGGAAGAATTTTAGGTCTACCTAGAATTCTTATAACAGAATTTTCTTTTTTGTTGGCTATACCTACAATGTTTGCAGCTGTGTCATATGATTTGTTGAAAACAGGAGTTTCTTTTACAGGAGGTGAGTGGAGTAATATTATACTAGGTATGATAGTTTCTTTTATTGTGGCTTTTGTTGTTATAAGATGGTTTTTATCTTATATACAAAAACATTCTTTTGCTATATTTGGTTGGTACCGGATTTTTTTAAGTATTATTTTAATTATTTTTTTAGTTTATCTATAAATAAAAACACGGCATAAGCCGTGTTTTTATTACTAAAAGAATTAAATTTTATATTTATTCTACATAGTTAGAAATGTAGTTATTTATTATCACTACATCTCCAGCATCCAAACCATCATTTTCATTGAAGTCATGTTGCTTTACTATACATTTAATTAATCCAACAACACAATCTCTTTCTACTTGTGTATCATTTTTGTCCAATGTACCATCTTTATTTAAATCATACATAGACTTATATACTGCACGTGAAATTAGTACTACATCTTCTGCCCCTAGCTCACCATTTCCACTAAAATCGTTTGCTTGTATTGAACAGTCTTTAGAAAGTCCTATCACACAAAGTCTTTCTGCTTCTATGTCAGCTTTACTTAAATAGCCATCACTATTTAAATCATAATTTGGCATAGGTCCAGGTCTTTCTTTTACATCACTAAAATCTTCCTTTACAGATTTATAACTCGCTTTACTTTTTAGTGGATTTACTTTACTTGGTAAAACAGAACCTAACACGAATCCAATTATAAGAGCTATAGGTATAAACAAAATCAATTTATTCTTTTCCATTTTTAAATTTTTATAACATTAATTAATAAGTTCGACTTATATCATCAAATGTAACACATTTTATACTTATTTGCATATTTATTTAAAAAGTATAGAATAACAGAATATTTATGTGGAAAATAGTGAAGAAAATACTTACAAATAAACTCTTTAAAAAGGCTGTTTTAGCTCTTATCATGCTTGGTCTTGGTGTGAGTGTAGGCCTTTTTGTCTTTAAAACAGAACCTAAATTAAACAAGAATTTTGAAAATCAAAAAGAATTTTTCAAGAAATATCCTTTTCGTCTGGGGTTAGATCTTTCTGGTGGTACGCATCTTATATACAATGCTGATATTAGTGCATTGCCTGCGGGGCAGGAAGGTGACTCGATGGAGGCACTTCGTGATATTATTGAACGTCGCGTAAACCTCTTTGGTGTTTCTGAGCCTGTAGTTCAAATACAACATGGTAGTATAGTCTCTGGAGCAGGGGAGCAATTGATAGTGGACTTACCAGGAGTCACTGATGTAAAAAAAGCTACAGACATGATAGGACAGACTCCTCT
>CAYYJU010000016.1:9236-15537 GCA_964472335.1 uncultured Candidatus Saccharibacteria bacterium
AAAGCTGTAATTTCTGGACAATTTACACCAGTAGAAGCAAAGCAACTTGTAGGACGCTTAAATTCTGGAGCATTACCTGTACCAATAACTTTATTATCTACACAGACAATAGGGGCTACTCTCGGAGATAGTGCAGTAAATGCTGGAGTCAAAGCTGCAATAATTGGATTTTTATTAGTAGTTCTATTTCTAATTCTTTGGTATCGCTTGCCAGGGCTCGTAGCTACATTGTCACTTTGTATTTTCGTAGCTATAATACTCTCTTTGTTTAAACTTTTACCAGTCACTCTGACTGCTGCTGGTATCGCAGGATTTATCATATCTATGGGAATAGCCGTGGATGCGAATGTATTGATATTCGAAAGAATAAAAGAAGAATTACGTGCTGGTCGCACTATAAATGATGCAGTAAAATTTGGTTTTTCTAGAGCGTGGCTTTCTATCCGAGATTCTAATATTTCAAACTTCTTGACTGCAGTGATTTTATTCTGGTTTGGAACATCTTTGATTAAAGGTTTTGCACTTACTTTAGGTATGGGTGTCATTGTGTCTATGTTTACTGCTATCACTGTGACTAGAATTTTCTTATCAACCCTTGGTTTTATCGGGGAAGGCAAAGTAGCCAAGTTTTTGTTTGGAAGTGGATTAAGTAAATAAAAAATTATGTTTATAATAAAACACAAAAAAATATTCATTATCATATCTACAGTCTTAGTAGCTTTGTCTGGTCTTTCTCTTTTGATTTTTGGTTTAAATGTCGGTATAGATTTTAAAGGGGGAGCTCTTTCTGAAGTCGTCTATGAAAATACTCGCCCAACCCAAGAAGAATTAAATCCATCTTTGGAATCTTTAGGTTTTGGTCTTGTCTTACTTCAGCCTACAGGAGAGAAAGGTTATATTGTAAAAACTAGAGATTTGACTGATCCCGAACACACTCTTTTACTAAATACACTTTCAAATAATGATGAAAATGTTTTAACAGAGACAAGCTTTAATTCCATTGGACCATCAGTCGGTCGCGAGCTTACTAGAAAAGCAATCATAGCTGTAATATTGATTTCTTTAGTTATCATTAGTTTCATTGCTTTCGCTTTTAGAGGTGTTTCTAAACAAGTTTCATCTTGGAAATATGGAGTGATAGCTATCATCACTCTCTTGCATGACGTCACTATACCAGTCGGAATATTTACTATACTTACCCATTTTTATGGAGGAGAGCTCGACACTCTTTTCATAGTAGCAATTTTGACTATTCTAGGTCTATCTGTTTCAGATACGATAGTTATTTTTGATAGAATAAGAGAAAATCTAAGAAGCTTACCATCTAATGCAAAAGTCCATTTTGATGAAATAGTAGGAAAAAGTTTAGAGCAATCTTACGCTAGATCCATCAGCACTTCACTCACAGTAATCTTAGTATTGTTAGCTCTGTTCTTCTTTGGTCCTGTAAGTACAAAATACTTTGCTCTTATGCTCACAGCAGGTATGTTTTTTGGAACATACTCTTCTATTTTCTTAGCCTCACCACTCCTAGTCTGGGTGGAAGAATGGCAAAAGAAGAGTTAATATTTTTACCATTTTATAGTATAATAGATTTATGATGTACATATTTATAGGTATTCCAATACTTTTGGTTTTATGGGTAGTTTTTATTTATAATGGCTTTGTAAGTTTAGTCAATCGAGCAAAAGAAGCTTGGGCAGATATAGAAGTCCAGCTAAAGCGTAGGTATGATCTTATTCCTAATCTTGTAAATACTGTAAAGGGTTATGCGACTCACGAGTCTAGTGCTTTTGAAAATGTCACCAAGGCTCGTACGATGGCTATGGGTGCACAAGGTCCTACCGGAGCTCATGCAGAAGCAGAAAATATGCTTACTGGAGCATTGAAGAGTGTATTTGCTCTCGCTGAGGCTTACCCAGACTTGAAAGCAAATCAAAATTTCTTAGCTTTACAACAAGAGCTTTCAGATACAGAAAATAAAATTCAAGCTTCACGAAGATTCTACAATACAAATGTAAGAGACTTAAATATTAAAATGGAATCTTTTCCATCAAATATTTTAGCGAAAATGTTTAATTTTTCTAAAATGGAATTCTTCGATCTAGCAGATGATGATGTAGCTCAGAAACCAGTAGAAGTAAAGTTCTAAATGTCTAGTCTATATACACAACAATCAAAAAATGTCACAAAAACATGGTTGCTCATGACTGTGTTTTTTGTAGTAGTAATTTTATTTGGTTGGTTCTTTTCTTTCTATTACGGTAATCCAAATATTTTATATTTATTTGTCATTTTTAGTATTTTTATGAATATTTTTTCCTATTGGTTTTCAGATAAGATAGTGATAAAACTCGCTGGCGCAAAACCTGCAAAGAGGGAAGAATATTTTGATTTATATACTAGTGTAGAAAATCTTTCTATCACGGCTGGCTTACCTATGCCAAAAGTTTATGTAGTGCAAGATGATGCACCTAATGCTTTTGCTACAGGTAGAGATAAAAATCATGCCGTAGTCTGTGCGACGACTGGATTATTGGCAATCTTAGACAAGACTGAGCTCGAAGGGGTACTCGCACACGAGCTTTCACACATCGGAAATAGAGACATGTTGCTTTCTACTGTCGTAGTCGTTCTCGTTGGTTTTATTACTATTCTTGCTGATGTCTTTACTCGTAGTTTATTTTTCGGAGGGAATAGGGATAGTGATAATAAAGGGGCAGGAGTGCTTATTATTGTAGGAATTATTTTATCAATATTGGCTCCAATTTTCGCAATGTTGATACAACTCGCAATTTCAAGAAAAAGAGAATTTTTAGCTGATGCTTCAGGGGCACTACTCACTCGTTATCCAGAAGGCCTAGCAAATGCACTACGAAAAATTTCACAATATAGTAAGCCTATGAATCGTCAATCAGGAGCAATAGCTCATCTCTACATAGCAGACCCTAAAGGATCAACAATTGGCAAAAAAGTCGCAGGACTTTTTGCTACTCATCCACCCGCAGAAGAGCGAATCAAGGCTTTGATTGGGTAGTAAATTTAAGGTATACTCTCTTATATGGATATAAAAGATGTGGAAAAGCTAGCAGAGCTTGCCAGGATTGAACTAGGAGAAGAAGAGAAAAAAACAATGCTAAATGATATGCAGGGTATTTTAAACTATGTAAAAATCATTGAAAATATTGAGACAGATAACTCAGCTTTGGAGTATAAAACTTACAATGTATGGAGAGAGGATCAAGTAGATAAACGCGATTTTTCTCCTGAAATTATTACCAAGCAATTTCCAGATTCACAAGATAATTTTTTGAAAGTTAAAAAAATATTAGGATGATTGATTTAAATACTTTAACAATTAAAAAAGCGAGACTGTCACTAGATAATAAAGAATTCTCTGCTGTTCAGCTAGCCCAGGTTTATTTGGATGAAATAAAAAAGAAAAATGGAGAGCTAAATGCTTATTTAGAAATTTTTGATGATGTACTAGAACAAGCCAAGCAGGCTGATTTATTGTTGGCAAAAGGCGACAGCTATCCTCTTCTTGGTATACCACTTGCGATCAAGGATGTAATCCTTATACAAGGTAAAAAAGTTTCTGCTTCATCAAAGATGTTAGAGAATTATGTAGCATCTTATGATGCTACAGTGATAAAGAAGTTAAAAAAACAAGGTGCAGTATTTTTAGGCAGAACAAATACTGATGAATTTGCGATGGGTGGATCTACAGAAAATTCAGCTTATGGAGTAACAAAAAATCCACACGATACAAATAGAGTAGCTGGTGGCTCATCAGGTGGCTCTGCTTCAGTAGTAGCAGGGAATTTAGCACTAGGAGCTTTGGGTTCTGATACTGGTGGTTCTGTACGTCTTCCAGCTAGTTTTTGCGGTATTGTAGGCATGAAGCCTACCTATGGAAATACTTCCAGATATGGTCTTATAGCTATGGGTTCGTCTCTTGATTGTATTGGGCCAATTGCAAAAAATGCAGAAGATGCAGAAATAATATATACAGCTATAACAGGCTATGATGAATTAGACAGTACCAGCATTACTGATACTACATATCCAAAGACTAAAAAAACAGATATGACGATTGGGGTGCCTTGGAGTTTAGTAAACATGGACGGAGTGCACACAGAAGTCAAAGAAAATTTTACACAATCTATAAAAAATCTTGAAAAAATTGGTTATAAAATAAAAGATATTTCTATAAAAAATTTAGAAATTGCTCTGGCTATTTATTATATTATTATGCCAGCTGAAGCATCTACAAACTTGGCCCGTTTTGATGGGGTGAGGTATGGTCTACATAAAAATGGGAAAAACTTGATGGAAGATTATATGCATACTAGAGCATCTGGTTTTGGTCCTGAAGTTCGTCGAAGAATACTACTCGGAACTTATGTATTATCTGCGGGTTATTACGATGCTTATTATGGTAAAGCCCAAATTGCTCGTAATATGCTAAAAAAAGAATTTGATAAAGCTTTTGAAGATGTTGATATTATCGCTACTCCCACTTCTACATATGTAGCTTGGAAAATAGGAGAAAAGAGTGACCCTATATCTACTTATCTTGAAGACATTTTTACTGTTACAGCAAATATCGTCGGAGTGCCTGCTATATCTATACCTTCTGGCTTTACAGAATTAGAAGGTAAAAATTTGCCACTAGGAATTCAGTTTATGGCACCAAATGGCAGGGAGGACATTATTTTTGATGTTAGTAAAAAATTTGAAAAGACTCGAGAATAGTAAAATGATATAATATTTTATATTTATGGAAACAGCAAACAATAGTATCACCGAGGGTACATTTTTAAGTTCTAAATATTTAGACCCCGTATATTTATTTAGTAATGGGTATACTTTTTTTCAAGATCTGTTTTCGTTTTTGGTTAGATCTTGGGGTGATATTCTGACAGTTTATTATTTTGCAGTTTTTTTCTTGGCGACTTTTTTTCTCTTCATAATTTTTTATTGTATTATTCGTCTTTTTGAAATTAGAAAAAAAGAGCACGAGCATGTCCATCATGAGATTCATGAGTATGCACATCATATGGCGGAAAAAGAGAAAAAGGCTCAAGCGGGGGAGAGTGGCTCTACAAACCCAAGGTGGATGGAGACACTGACTTATCTCTTTTCAAACAATGAAGGGGACTGGAAACTCGCCATCATAGAAGCTGACAGCATGCTAGACAGCCTTATGGAACAGCTAGGTTTTAAAGGGGAAAGCTTGGGTGATAGATTAAAGGGTGCGGATCAGGGAAATTTTCGCAATCTCACTACTGCTTGGGAAGTCCACACTATTAGAAATCGTATAGCCCATGAAGGTTCAGCGTATCCAATCTCACAACATGAAGCAAAGAGAATCATAGCTCTCTATGAAAAGATTTTCCGTGAGTACGGGTACATTTAGTCTTATTACTTAGTGTCTACTTGTTGCGGGAGGCCGAATCGAACGGCCGTCTTAAGGTTATGAGCCTTACGAGATACCTCTTCTCCATCCCGCTATATATTAGTATAATATAACAATTTTGATTAAAAATCAAATGTATTATACAATATAAGTATGGATTCATTTTCACAAATGCAAATATTCTTTCTTATATCATCAGTCGGTTTTGTGATTGTCTTTATTTTCGTTTCCATTTTTCTGTTTTATTTAATTACTACTATATATTCTTTGAGAAGAATAATTTTTAAAATAGAAAAAGGGATAGATAGGATAGGAGACACTACAAAAGATTTATTGGAAGACATGAGAGATAATATAATTTTTAAGTTTATTTTTGGTAGGAAGAAACGTCGCAAAGATTAATAATTTATTTAATAAAATAATATGAAAAAACAAATGAAAAAAACTACAAAAAAAGGTATGTCTACAGGAAGCAAGGTGGCTATAGGTGGAGCAGTAGCAGCTATTAGTGCAGTAGGAGCAGGTGCTTATTTATTGTTTGGTCCAAATGGCAAGACTAATCAAAAAAAGGTAGCAGCAGTGGCTAATAAAATGAAAAAAGAAATTACTACTGAATACAAAAAAGCCAAGAAGGTAGGTGTTCCTGTGTACAATAAAGCAGTAGATATAATTTCTAAAAACTATGCAAAGCAATATAAAGCTCACGAAAAGGATATAAATGCTATAGCAAAAAAGATAAAGAGTGAGTGGAAGGATGTAGAGAAGACAGTAAAATCTACTACTAAAAAAGTAGCAAAAGTAGCTAGCAAGAAGCGATCTTAATTTAAGAAAGTATTACTACTTGAGCACAGTATGAGCATCTCTTTGCTTGTATTGGTA
>CAYYJU010000017.1:0-15050 GCA_964472335.1 uncultured Candidatus Saccharibacteria bacterium
GTAAAAGAAAATTTATTTGAAGCATATAAATCTGCCTACAATGCTGACCCTGTGTCTGCTTTTGGGGGAATCTTGGCAGGGAATAGAATCATAGAAGCTGATATCGCAAACTTAATAAAAGAACAAAAACTTTTCATAGAAGTCATCATCGCTCCTGATTTTTCCAAAGAAGCACTAGATATATTAATGACAAAAAAAGATTGTAGAATTTTAAAGTGGAATAATCCTGTACTTCCCAAAAAACAAATTCGTACAAACTTTACAGGAATACTTTCTCAAGACAGAGACGCTCAAGTAGAGAAGATGGAAGATTTGAAAACTGTCACAAAGAGAGAACCTACAGAGCAAGAAAAAAAAGATTTACTGTTGGCATCTGTGGCGACCAAGCATTTGAAATCAAATTCTGTGGCACTAGTAAAAAATAGCACACTCATCACTATGGGCTGTGGGCAAACTTCACGAATCGATGCTCTCAACCAAGCGATAGATAAAGCAAAAAGATTTGGCTTTGATTTGAAAGGCTCTGTGCTTTCTTCGGAAGCATTTTTCCCATTTCCTGACTGTGTAGAAGTGGCAGGGAAAGAGGGGGTAAGTGCTGTCATTCATCCAGGAGGCTCTAAAAATGACCAAGCAAGTATAGATATGGCAGATAAATACAATATGGCAATGGTGACTACTGGCTTTAGGCATTTCAAACACTAGTTTTGTTTTTTTTAAATAAGTGTTATTACTTAATTGGGAGGTCCTTTTATTTATGAAGATTGCAGAACTTACTAGGAAAGAGACATCGTGCATCCCCGGAATCGATGCAGCAAGTCTCGAATTCTTGAGGCGTGATGATAATAAAATCACGCTTCGAAATGGTGCTGTCTTGTCTTTCCACAACAAAGACAGCAAGGAAACTTATTTGCTTATAGGGGCGGAAGACGATGTCAACTCGATCCTTAAACAAGCTAATATAAGTAATTAGTGGCATCAGAGCCGCACGGAAAGAGTTCACATACTCTCACGTGTGGCTTTTTCTTTTGCCACTTTTAAAAATTTACTTTTAATGATAATATAAAAACACTATGAAAAACGTCAAAGTTGGCATACTAATGGGTTCGGATTCAGATTTAGAAGTAATGGCTGAAGCAGGGAAAGTAATGGAAGAATTTGGGGTGGCTTATTTTATGACTGTCGCTTCGGCGCACCGAAGCCCTGAATTGGTGCACAAGCATGTAACTAACGCTCAAAAAAATGGAATTAAAGTTTTTATTGCTGGCGCTGGAGGTGCAGCACATTTGGCTGGAGTAGTAGCATCTTTGACTACTTTGCCTGTAATAGGTATACCAGTAAAAGCAAAAACTCTGGATGGACTTGATTCACTTCTTTCTACAGCCCAGATGCCTCCAGGAATTCCTGTCGCTACTGTGGGAATCAACGCCGCAAAAAATGCAGGGCTTCTCGCAATCCAAATACTTGCAACATCAGATAAAAATCTAGAGAAGAAATTAATCGCCTACAAAAAGAAAATGGCAGACGAAATAAAAATAAAAGGAGAAAAACTTCAAAAAATCGGTCATAAGGAATATTTAAATAAATAAAAATGACTGCATCAACTCCAGAAAAAAGCAAAATAAAGATTTATACGCAGGATGGAGTCAATGTAGAAGAGGAATCTTCATTTAGTAGTTTTGCAGGGTCTGTTTGTAAAAAAAGTTATAATAATTCTCCATTTGTAAAAGTCCATGATCTTTCTATGGGAAATTTTCGTGGTCCTAGACCTTTTACTTTAAAAAATCTTCCCAAAGGATATTTCATAGAGGCTTCTACTGACGGCATAGGCACCAAAGGAATATTGATAGACGCAGCTAAAACTCACAAGGACGCTGCATATGACATAATAGCTATGACAGCTAGTGACATTACACGATTTGGTGGCGTACCACTCGTATTTATAAATGTTTTTGATATTTCTTCTGTCGGAAATTCTGGTGATTTCGTAAGTGAAACTTATAAAAGTGCAATATCTGGTCTCGGAAATGTAGCAAAAGAAAGTAAGATAGTAGTATTGAAAGGTGAGACAGCGCAAATGGGTATTGCTATAGGTTCAGAAATAAAAGATTCTAAAACAAAACTAAACTGGTCAGGAATGATGATAGGCGCTTATCATAAAAGTAAAATGATTACTGGTAAGACTGTAAAAGCCGGACAAGTAATTATCGGACTCAAGGAAGATGGTTTTAGATCAAATGGTATTAGCTCTGTGCGAAAGGCTCTGCAAGCAAAATTTGGTAAAAATTGGTACAAAAACCCAAAAGCAAAAGATTCTATCAAGGCTTCTGCTGTTCCTTCTGTGCTTTATGATATGTATATAAATACTATGCATGGCTGGTTTAATAAAAAATTTAAACCTGAAATAAATATTCATTCTGTAATACACCTATCAGGAGGAGCTTTTAGAGAAAAACTCGGCAAAGATGTACTTTTCAGGAAAGAACTTTCCGCAGAACTCTATGATTTATGGGAGCCACCAAAAATTATGTTAGAATGTGCAAAGTGGCGTGGGCTAAAAGATGAAGAATTTTATGAAGTTTGGAATGGGGGACAAGGAATGCTACTCATCGTAGATAAAAAAGATGCCAAACACGCGATAAAGAGAGCAGAAGATTTTGGAATAAGAGCTAAGGTAGTAGGAAAAGTCACAAAAGAAAAAATTCCACAAATATCTATACTTTCTAAGTTGAGTTTAAATAAAAAAATAATTTATAAATAATTTTTAATAATATGGAAATAGAAAAAATAAAAGAACATATAGAAGATGTATTGTCAGAGACAAATTTTACTCACCTTGGAGATAAAAAAGTGGGTAAGGTAAGAGATATTTATATTGGAAAAGATAATATAATTCTAGTGTCCACAGACAGGCATTCTTCTTTTGATAGGAATATAGCATTTGTACCCTTTAAAGGTGAAATTTTAAATCAAATAAGTTTATTTTGGTTTGAACAAACAAAAGACATTATACAAAATCATGTAGTTAGTACTCCTGATCCTAGTGTGCTAATAGCAAAAAAATGTACACCTCTTCCGATCGAAGCAGTGGTAAGGGGATATATCACTGGAGTCACCAGCACATCACTTTGGACACACTACAAAGACGGCAAGAGAAATTTTGGAAATTTTACACTACCTGATGGTATGAAAAAAAATCAAAAACTTACTGAACCAGTATTTACTCCATCTACAAAATTTGAAGAACATGATAGGACATTGTCTCCAGATGAAATAGTATCTGAAGGACTTTTGACCAGAGAAGTGGTGACAGAAGTAGAAAGATTAGCTATAGCACTATTCAAGCGAGGTCAAGAAATTGCAATCGCACATGGACTAATATTAGTAGATACAAAATACGAATTTGGATTGGATGAAAACGGTAAATTGATATTAATAGATGAGATACACACTCCTGATTCCTCTCGCTACTGGAAAGCTCCGAGTTATGATGAGAGATTTAATAAAGGCGAGAACCCAGAATATTTTGATAAAGAATTTTTGAGACTTTGGTTTAAAGACAATTGTGATCCATATAAAGATGAAGTATTACCAAAAGCTCCACCCGAGCTAGTAGCAGAGCTTTCTCGTAGGTATATAGAGATTTATGAAATCATAACAGGTAAAACTTTTAATCATGATTTTTCACAAACAGCGATGGAGCGAATTACAAAAAATTTAGCAAATATATAGATGGTAAACGAGGCAATAAATCCACTAGATGGTAGATACTTTGAAAAAACGAGAGATCTCGCTCCGTATTTTTCTGAACAGGCTTTAATGAAGTATAGAGTAATGATGGAAAGTGAATATATAATAGCTCTGTCTTTACTCAATAAAACAGCACTGCGTAAATTTACTACAAATGAAATAAAAATAATAAAAAGCCTGTATGAAAAATTTGATAAAAATTCATATAAAGAAATAAAAAAGATTGAATCAAAAACAAATCATGACGTAAAAGCTGTAGAATATTTTATAAAAAATGCACTTTCTAAAACATCCCTAAAAGATTCCACAGAATGGATTCATTTTGCCATAACATCTGAGGACACAAACAATATAGCCTATGCACTTATGCTATCAGATTCTTTAGAGCATGTGATGATACCTCATGTCTCAAAAATAATTTTGGAAATAAATACTCTCGCAAAAAAATACAAAGGCTTGCCTATGCTTGCTCGCACTCATGGCCAATCTGCCAGTCCGACAACTTTTGGCAAAGAGATGAAAGTATTTGCTTTACGACTGGAAAAATTATTGAGTGAAATAAAAAATATAAAAATAGAAGCAAAATTAAATGGAGCGACTGGAAATTACAACGCTCACCATGTAACTTACCCAAAAGTAGACTGGGCTTCATTTAGTAAAAAATTTATTGAAGATTTTAATAAAAACAGAAATCAGAAATTGGTGCAGAATAAAATAACCACTCAGATAGAATGCCACGATAGCTATATAAAAATTTTTGATAAGATAAAACATATAAATGCAATACTCATAGATTTTAACCAAGATATGTGGAGATATATATCTGATGATTGGGTAGGGCAAATACCCAAAATGGGTGAGACTGGCTCTTCTACTATGCCACACAAGATAAATCCGATAGATTTTGAAAACAGTGAAGGAAACCTAGGCTTGGCAAATGCTCTTTTTGAATTTTTTGCTCGCAAGCTTCCAGTGTCCAGACTACAAAGAGATTTATCTGACTCAACAGTAGAACGATCTTTTGGTACAGCATTTGGGCATTCATATTTGGCTTATAGTTCACTATTGAAAGGGCTCAGTAAAATAAAAGTGAACGAAGAAAAAATATTAGAAGTTTTAAACAACCACCCTGAAGTAATAACTGAGGCCATTCAAACAATACTACGCAGAGAAGGGGTAGAAATGCCTTATGAAAAATTGAAAGAATTGTCTCGTGGTAAAAAAGTTACACTCAAAGAAATTCATAATTTTATTGAGACTCTAAATGTAAGTGAAAAAATAAAAAAAGAATTACTAAAAATTTCCCCAGAAAATTATACCGGTATTGCTACAAAGTTGGTATAATAAATATATGGCTACAAATAATACAAAAACTACCACAGCAAAACCCGCAGTGGAGACAAAGTCTACTCAAAACACAGAAATAAACACTGGTATTAGCAAAACAATAAAAGACAACACTCCGGCTTTTGTATCAAATGGTATATCTATAGCCACGAAAGAATTGGAATCTTTTAGAGTAAATACATTTAATAGCCAATATATATTTTACCCACTACTCGCTATTATTATATTTCTCATTTTACGTCATTTATGGCATAGATTTTTCTAATTTTGTATTTTAGGTTTAACCGTGTAATATAAGATTATGGCTCTACGAATCTTAGCTACAGCTATATTACTTTTTTCAGTACTTTTTTTGCCTTTTTGGGTTAGTATGATTCTGGCCTTAGTAGGAATAATTTATTTTAATTACTATTTTGAAGCTGTGACTCTGGCTCTTTTGTCCGACTTACTATTTGGTACGCCAGAAATAAAATTTTACAATATGGTTTTTGTATCTTTTTTTACTGCTCTAATTCTATTGTTTGTAGCTCAATTTATAAAGAAAAAAATCAGATTCAATAATTAAAATATGATAAGAGAAATTTTAAAAAAACACAGAAAAAGAAAAAACGTATTCGTAGATCCAGACGAAATTTTTCTAGACTCAAAAAATATAGCAAACTTTGACCGTCAACAATTTGAAGGAAGGATAGAAAAACCAATCCCACAAAAAACTATTGTTTTTCTTTCTAGTTTTTTCTTGCTTGCTATTGTGATATTTAGTGGACGTTTATTTTACCTACAAGTTAATAAAGGCTCTGCTTATTTTGAGAGAAGTGAAAATAACATTATAGAAAAAGATATTTTATTTGCTGATAGGGGAATAATCTACGATAGAAATAAAAAAGAATTGGCATGGAATAAAAAAGTAGACTTTAGTATACCAGAAGAAAATAAAGCTGATAAAACAGAGGTACAGACAAACCTAGTCCGTGCTTATTTATCACCTGGATTTTCGCATTTACTTGGCTATGTGAGCTATCCGACCAGAGACAAATCTGGAAATTATTGGCAAGAAGACTTTATCGGTAAAGACGGGCTCGAAAAACAATATAATGACAGAATAAAAGGTGAGAATGGGGCAAAAATGATAGAAAAGACTGCCCTTGGAGAAATCTATTCCGAAAATATAGTAAACACTCCGAAGCAAGGACCAGACTTAGTGACGACTATAGATTCTAGGATACAAATGCAATTATTTAATTTCATAAAAGATCTGGCTGAAAGAGGTTCATTTGCTGGAGGATCTGGAGTAATAATGGATGTAAGAAATGGAGAGATTTTAACTTCTACTAGTTTCCCAGAATACGATTCAGAAGTCTTGTCGCAAGGTAAAGACAAAGAAAAAATAAATTCTTATATTACAGACAAAAGAAGATTTTTTATGGATAGAAGTATCTCTGGACTTTACACTCCAGGATCTATAGTAAAACCATTTTTTGCATTAGGAGCTTTGAATGAGGGAATAATAGACCCAAATAAAAAAATACTTTCTACGGGCTCTATATCAATACCAAACCCATATTTCCCAGACAAACCTACTATTTTCAAAGACTGGAAAGCCCATGGCTGGACAAATATGGCTGAGGCCATAGCAGTGTCTTCAGACGTTTATTTCTACACAATTGGAGGTGGTTTTGCTGGTCAAAAAGGCATCGGTATAGCAAATATAGATAAATACGCAAAACTTTTTGGTATCGGAGAAAAAACTTTGATAGATTTACCTGATGAAAAAGGAGGAGTCATACCGACGCCTGAATGGAAATTAAAAAACTTCAAAGGAGATCCTTGGCGTGTCGGAGATACATACCATACATCTATCGGACAATATGGTTTTCAAGTCACTCCTATGGAAATGGTAAGAGCAGGAGGGGCTATCGCAAACTATGGCAAACTTATGACTCCGCATTTAATCTTAGGTGACACTGAAAAAGAAAAACAATATACGGCAATTGATTTAAAAAAAGAATATTACGATATAGTACACAAAGGGATGCGAATGACTGTTACTGATGGTACAGCTCCTCTATTAAATGTGCCTTATGTAGACATCGCAGCAAAGACAGGTACCGCTCAGCTCGGGATAGCGAAAGATAGATTAAACTCTTGGGTGATAGGATTTTTCCCTTATGAAAACCCCAAATACTCTTTTGTAATTATGATAGAATCTGGGCCACAAAATAGTGCCAGTGCATCATCTGTAGCCAGACAATTATTCGATTGGATGAGCATAAACACTCCAGAATATTTTGAATAAGTAACTATTAAGCCTTAATTTTAAGAATTTGACATTATACTCATAATGTCTTACTCTAGGTTATCTATCTTAATAATTAATAATTTAAGCTTTTTTAAAAAATATATGAAAAAATATCTATCAAGGGGGTTTGGGATTTTTGTTTTGGGTTCATTATTAATCGGTGCAACACCAGTGTTGGCTTTGGAAAATCCAACTACTCAAACAGCTAGTGATATAACTCTTACTAGTGCAACGTTGAATGGTACTAATGGTGATTCTGTTGCTGATGCAGGCACTGAAGCTTTCTGGTATGGCACTACAGACAATAATCCAAATCCATTTGTCGTTGGCAATCTTCCCTTAGGATGGACTGATGGTATTTATGCTACAACAGTTGATGAAGCTGCGAATGGAAATTTTAATTACTCACTTACTGGGTTAACTCCGAGTACAACTTACTACTACGTGGCTTGGGTTAGAGTTGGAGGTACCTGGTATCCTGGCACTCAAGAATCTTTCACAACATCTTCACCAGTGGTATTGGATACAACAGCACCTGTAGTTCCTACTCACTTATCTCCTGCAAACGACACTCTTACTACAACAGCTCTTCAAAGCTTGATTGATTGGGATGATGTGACTGACCCATCTATGCCAGTAACTTACTACTACGAAGTTTCTAGCTCTAATATTACAGCTGGTATAGATAATGCCTTTGTTTCTCCTATATATACTTCAGGAGTATTGAGTATATCTGAAATAGCAACTCCTGGTACTCCAGATGGTGTTTACTACTGGCATGTTCGTGCAGTAGATAATGCTAACAACATGAGCGCATGGAGTGCTCCTTGGAAAATAACTATTGATAATACTTGCACTACAGATTTCGACCTTTCAACGCTCGGTTCAGTAAATACAAAGGAAGGATGGAGTGTTACAAATCCTTCTTTTGATCAATCCATTGTTCTTAATACTTTTGGTTTCCCAACTTTCGGTTGTAAGACATTTAGAATCTCTAACGCGTTCACAAGTGGTTCTTTTGGAGATCAAACTTTTTCTCCTTCAAACACTGATGAAGCAGGAGAAACTATAGCTACTGCTGGAGGTTACTCTGGTGGTACTCGTAAAAATCATTTTGAATCAGAATTTTCTTTTGCTTCTACTCAATCTACACAACAACCAGGACTTTTCATTTCAGTATCTCCAGATAGAGGAGATGGTTCAAGAATGAGCTATCTTGGTTTTAGTGATGATGTAAATGGTATCGATGTTATATTTTACGATGTAACAGGCACAACTAGTCC
Source organism: uncultured Candidatus Saccharibacteria bacterium (assembly GCA_964472335.1). Classification (GTDB taxonomy): domain Bacteria; phylum Patescibacteriota; class Minisyncoccia; order Phycocordibacterales; family UBA9973; genus UBA9973. The sequence goes on from CAYYJU010000017.1 coordinate 8,677, forward strand.
AGTAAATTTTGTTCCTACTATAGTTGTTGAAGATCTCGATAGAACAGTTGCGCATACAGCAAAGTTCTCAATCGATTATATTGAAGGTCCTTCAAACGATATCGTTAAAATTTATATAGATGGAAATCTAGTTCACACTGGGACTTCATGGGAAAATTATTACCTATATGACACTGAAGCTGTAGCTGAACAAACCCCACGTACAACAGATAACTTGATCTTCCGTGCAGGTGGTACAGCAGTTCCAGCAAACTTAAATAATGGTTTTATTTTTGATAACTTTGATTCTGATTCAGAAACAAAAGATCCAACTCCAACCACTGATCCAAATCCTGCCGTAACTGCAAACAGTGCAACTCTTCACGGTATAAACGGTGAGATCGATGCAGATGCTGGAAACAGTCAAGGTTTTTGGTATGGACCAGTAGCACCACTATCTCCAATTACATCTGGAATTAATCCTCCGTTTCCTCCAGCTCCAGGTTGGGTAGGTGGTTTAGTTGGAACTATGGATCATGCAGCTGGTGGAGACTTTGAATATTCTCTAACAGGACTTGCTCCAAGTACAACTTACTACTACGTAGCTTGGACTCAAGTAGGTGGTATTTGGTACCCAGGTGAGGTAAAAACATTCACTACAGATGCAAATCCTCAATCAATAAACGGATCTGTGGGGGTAAAGACTTATGGCGATGTTGACTTCGATCTCAATACATTATTTTCAGCAACCTCAGGTCTTCCTATAACTTACACGCAAACTAGTCCTCTAGTTTGTACAATATCAGGAAGTACACTTCACATAGTTTCAGCAGGTACATGTACATTTAATGCTGATCAAGCTGGAGGCGGAAGTTTTGACCCAGCTCCACAAGTAAATATATCATTTAATGTAACTCAGAAAAATTTAACAGTTTCAGGACTTACAGCTCAAAACAAAGTTTATGATCGAAACACTACAGCTACACTAACTGGCACAGCTAGCCTAGTAGGTATAGTGGGAACAGATAACGTAACAGTATCTGGCGGAACAGCAGTATTCTCTGACAGGAATGCCGCAAATGGAAAATTGGTTACAGTGACTGGCATGACCCTAGGAGGCACAGACATGGCTAACTACACACTTACTCAACCTTCATTTACCGCAAATATTACTCCTCGCCCGATAACAGTTACAGCGCTTCAAGCTACAAAAGTTTATAACGGAAACAATAATGCACCTATACTTCCACTAAATCGTGCAAGTGTTACATCTGGAAATATTATTGCACCTGATTTCAAATTACTTTGGAACGCAACATTTGATAATAAAAATGTCGGCACAAATAAAGTAATGAGTGTTACTCCTGATACAGTAAATGATGGAAATGGTGGAGCGAACTACACTATTACTTACGTAACTAACAACACAAGTTCAATAACATCTAGAACTCTAAATGTAACTGCAGTAGGTGTAAACAAGGTTTACGATGGAAATACAACAGCAGCACTTACATTTAATGACAACCGAGTAAGTGGAGATGTGCTGACTCTTTCTGGTTCAGGAACTTTTGCAAACAAAAATATAGGTACAGGAAAAGTAGTTACTGTAGGAACAGTTACTAAGTCTGGTACTGATGCAAATAATTACGTACTAAACTTAACGTCAGGTTTTGCAACAGCCAACATCACTCCAGCAACCCTTGTCCCAGTAGTAAGTGCTTCAAACAAAGTTTATGACACTACTACAACAGCGTCTGCTACTTGTTCTGTAACTCCAATAATAGGTGATACAGTAACTTGTTCAGTTGGTTCAGCTAACTTTGCATCTCCAAACATAGGCTCACAAACTGTGACTGCAAACAGCATGACACTAAGTGGCCCTGACGCAGGAAATTATGTACTATCTAGTTCAACTGGAACTACGACAGCTACAATCACAAAAGCTCCAGTGACAGTTTCATTTACAGCAGATGCTAAAGTTTATGATGGAAATACTTCTGCAGTAATTGCTACTCGAACAGTAACAGGAAATATTGCTCCTGATCCAGTTATAACTGCAACAGGTGGGACTGCTGTATTTAATAACAAGAATGTTGGAACAGAAAAGGCCGTTACAGCGACAGGATTTACGCTAAGTGATTCAAACTATGAGGTTACTATAGTTACTCCTACAACTTCAGACATCACTGTAAAATCACTTGCCGTCACAGCTAATGCATCTGACAAGGTTTATGATGCTAATACATCTGCAACAGTTACATTCTCTGATGACCGAGTTGGTGGAGATGTACTTACAGTAACAGGGGTTGCGAACTTTGTTAATAAAAATGTTGGTAATAACAAAACTGTAAATGTGACTGGTATTTCTATCTCAGGAACTGACGCAGGAAATTACACACAAAACACAACAACTTCTGACACCGCTGATATTACTCCAGTTGGACTCATAGTTTCTGCCTCTGCCCAAAATAAACAATTCGATGGTAATACTACAGCTACAGTAACTCTATCAAATAATGCATTTCTAGGTGACGTAGTAACTCAAACTTATACAACTGCTGATTTTGATACTGCAGCTATTGGGATAGGTAAGACAGTAACAGTTCTTGGAATCACAATTGCTGGGGCTGACGCAGGAAACTACACAGCAAACACTAGTACAGTTACAACTGCAAACATCACCGAACCCCAACGAGGAAATAGCTCAGGATCAATTCCTAATAATGGCAGAATCTTGGGTGCTTCCACAGAAGTAGGAAAAGTTCTCGGTGCTGAAAAGTTTATCTTCACAGAATACATGAAGCTTGGCTCAAAGGATGGGGAAGTAGACGAACTTCAAAAATTCTTAAATGATGCTGGATATGATTGCGGAGCTGTAGATGGAGTATTCGGAACAAAGACAGACGCTTGCGTGAGAGCTTTCCAAAAAGCAAATCCACCTCTAAAAATAGATGGAATTGTAGGCCCCCTAACTCGTGCCGTATTGAATAAATAGTCTTTATTTACAAAACAAAAACCCCTCTTTACAGAGGGGTTTTTGTTTTGTAAATGGAGTACCATATAACAACTACATTCCCACAAAGTTCAAATGAATTTGACTTTGCTCCTTTTTTGTTGTTATAATATTAGCATGTTTTCTTGGCTAAAAAAATACTTTTTCCCTCATAAACACAACGACTACAAACCGCACCTTTTGCGTCGCGAAGCGACTATTATAATCTTATTCTCAATAATAGTAATTGAGCTTTTTTTCCTTGTTCAAGTTTTTGTAGTTTTTGATAAAACAAATTTCCTTGCTTCTGTCTTACCAGGAGTACTCACCACACTTACAAATGAAGAGCGAGCTCAAAACAACGCTGAACCTTTAACAGAAAATGATTTACTCACAAAAGCAGCAAAACTAAAAGCAGAGGATATGGCAACTCGTGGATATTTTGCTCACAATAGCCCTGATGGAAAGACTCCGTGGTATTGGCTTGATCAGGTAGGCTATACATACAGCATGGCTGGAGAAAACCTAGCTGTAAATTTTTTTGAATCACGTGATGTGGCAGAGGCTTGGATGAATTCGCCTAGTCATAGAGAAAATATTGTGAAGAAAAATTATAAAGAAATAGGCATCGGTGTAGCTACTGGTACTTTTGAAGGCAGGAGCACAGTTTTCGTAGCTCAGTTTTTTGGTACACCTATGACAAAAACAATTCCTGTGACGACTACAACACAAAATACAAAAACTCCAAAACAGACGAATATAGTATCTACACCAAAGAAATCACCTGTATCACCAAAGGTTACTACGTCTGTAAAACCTGCAACTGTAAAAGTATTGGGTGAGGAGACTATTTCACCCGTAGTAACATATAAAGATATTTCTCTTTATTCTTATATAAAATCTTTCGTAGATAAAATACTGACTTCTCCGAGAGAGTATGTAAATTATATTTATAGCGGTATTGCTCTAATTATTATCTTAGTACTCTTACTAGCTATATTTATAAAAAGAGAAATCAGTCATCCTATGATTATCATCAGAGGTTTTGCTGTAGTTGCCATATTGCTTATTTTCTCATTTGTTAACATGAAAATATTTCATATTAACACAGTAATTCCACAAGAAAGTCTAGAGGCGAGTGTTATTGCATATTAGCTCTCATTTGATACAATAGCTAAATGCGTAGAGAACGTATACTTTTAATTTTAGGTATCTGGGTGGCCATTTTGCCATACCTTGGTTTTCCTTATTCTTGGAAGAATATTTTGTTTACAATTTCTGGATTAGTACTAGTTTTTTACAGCTATGAAATTCACAAAGAAAATAAAGTAAAACAATTAAGAAAACAAAAATCTGATAATTTTAATCAAAATGAAATTCCAGTATATGAAGACAGAGAGATAGACCAAGAAAGAATTTAATAAAAATGCTCGAAAAACTTTCCAAAATAAAATACATAATCATTGGGGTATTGCTCGTAGTTGTTTTATTTATTTTGGGCGTATACCTAGGATACTCAAGCAGACCAGAGATAGACCGAGTATTGCTTTCCAATAAAGAAACAGCTGTGGAAACTCCTGCTGATTTTGCCCCTTTTTGGAAAGTGTGGAATATCATAAATGAAAAATATCCTGGATCAAAAACTACTGACCAAGAGAAAGTTTATGGGGCAATTTCTGGGCTTTTAGGCTCTCTAAATGACCCGTACAGCGTTTTCTTTGACCCAGAAGAGGCAAAGTCATTTCAAGAGGAAATATCAGGTAATTTCAGTGGTATTGGTATGGAAGTCGGCACCAAAGACAAGGTCCTGACTGTGATAGCCCCTTTAAAAAATACTCCTGCGTATAATGCAGGAATAAAGTCTGGAGACAAAGTTTTGAAAGTAGACGGGGTAGAGACATATGGTTTATCTGCTGAAAAAGCCGTGAAATTAATTCGTGGAGAAAAGGGAACTACTGTCACTCTGACAATATTCCGTGAAGGCGAAAAAGATTCAAGAGAAATAAAAATTGTACGCGATATTATAAACATACCTACTCTAGATACAGAGCTTCGCCAAGACGGAATCTTTGTAATAAAACTTTACAGCTTCTCTGCAAATTCTTCAAAACTTTTTAGAAATGCAATGAAGGAATTTGTCTTGTCTAAGAGCGACAAGCTCCTCCTTGATTTACGAGGAAACCCAGGTGGTTACTTGGATGCTTCTGTAGATATGGCTAGCTGGTTCTTGCCAGAAGGAAAAGTAGTAGTCACTGAGGACTATGGTACAAGTAAAGAACCCACTGTTTTTAGAAGTAGAGGATATAATATATTCAATGAAAAATTAAAATTTATAATTTTAATTGATGGTGGTTCTGCTTCTGCGTCAGAAATATTGGCTGGGGCAATGCGAGACCATGGACGTGCAAAATTAGTAGGCTCTCAAAGCTTCGGAAAAGGTTCTGTACAGCAGATGGTAGATGTGACAGATGATACAGTATTAAAAATCACAGTAGCAAAATGGCTGACACCAAACGGTGCGACCATCGCCGAGGTGGGACTCACTCCAGATTATATCGTAGAAGAAGGAGATAAAGAATCTAAAGACAAAAAAGATCCTCAATTAAACAAAGCTGTAGAATTATTATTACAATAAAAATAAAATGAAAGTAATATTTTTAAAAGATGTACCGAGAGTAGGTAAAAAATATGATGTAAAAGAGATAAGCGATGGTTATGCTATGAATTTTCTACTGCCAAAAAAACTTGTGGAAATAGCTACAGCAAAAACTATAAAAGATTTAGAGATTAGGAAAAAAACTATAGAAATAGAGAGAGAAGTACAAAGTGATCTTTTAGTAAAAAACTTGGAAGAAATAAAAGGTAAGACACTCCTTATAAAAGCAAAAGCTGATGAAAAAGGACACCTCTTCAAAGGAATTCACAGCAAAGAAATCGTAGAAGAAATGCACAAACAACACCATGCAGACATTTCAGAAGAATTTATAATGCTTGAAAAGCCAATCAAAGAAGTAGGTGATCACGAAATACATATTTCTATCGCTGGCAAAAAATCTTCTTTCAAGCTTGTAATTGAAAAAATATAAATAAAAAAAATCCCCAGTTGGGGATTTTTTTTATTTGCTTATATTACGTTTACTAGTTTTTTGACTACTGTCTTGCCGTTGAAGGATACTTTGCGTCTAGTACCAAATTTTACTGTACCAGGCTTTAGGGCAAAAAGAGTGTGATCTTTACCTGTAGATACATTTGTACCAGCTAAGATAGCTGTGCCACGCTGACGTACGATAATAGAGCCAGATTGAGCCTTTTGCCCGTCTGTAAGCTTTATACCTAGGTATTGTGGGTTTGAATCTCTTAAGTTTTTGGCGGTACCGCCGGCTTTTCTATGTGCCATATTGTT
>CAYYJU010000018.1:0-14577 GCA_964472335.1 uncultured Candidatus Saccharibacteria bacterium
TTGTCTCGCATATCAAACCACCACAACCCATCCAAACTTAGGAAAGGGTTGTCTTTGAGCTCATAATTTATTTTTTCAAAACCGACCCCTTCCTAAGTTTTTAGGAAGGGGTTTTTCTTTGTCTACCCAGCATAAAGCAAAATGGCAAAATTTGTTCTTTAAAGGAGAAATATGAAGAATTGTAAAAAATCTTCAAATAATCAACACGTCTGGAAGAAAATTCCTGACTTTAGTTCACCACCATTTTATTTTCAATGTGTTAATTGTTTAACAATAAAAGATAACGAGGTGGAGAAAAATCAAAAATGTGATCATATATTTTTCCAAGTACCTTTTACTGGTGCTTGGGCATGTAAAAAATGCTATGAATATATGTACCCACCAAAAATGCCATCTCAGAAAAGAGGTGGCTTTTTTTATCTGCCTTCGTCTATTTTGGCAGCTAGGATAAAATCATTTACTGAGAGCCCTTCTATCGCGTGAGTAGAAAGTTCGAGTAAAACCTTGTTGTAATTTATATGTATATCTGGGTGATGTCCTTCTTCCTCGGCTATGTCGGCTACCCTGTCCACAAAGTTTATCGCTCCTATAAAATCAGCAAATTTATATTCTTTTGAAATTTTCTTTGCGTCCGGAGATAGAATCCAATGATAAGATTCGTCCACATAATCTTGTGCTTCTTCTCGCTCCATCGGCTTCATACCCTTTTTCTCGCAAGGCACGCAGTTTTTCTTTATTAAATTCTTTGTATCTTTGGGCTCGTTTGGCATTTGTATATTTTAGCATTATTTTATACAATGACGATATGAAATTAATAACTCCATATTGTTCGGACAGTGGCCAGCCAAACATCGTGATAAAGCATTTTCCAGACACCGAATCATATGTATTCATACCAAAGATAGATTCTCTAAAAAACAAAAGTGTGACCATATATCATAGGCTGTACCCAGAGCCCGAAAAAAGGCTTTTTGAACTTTTGTTGATATTATCAAAAGTAAAAGAACAAACAAAAAATATTGAAGTCTATATACCCTATCTCCCCTACGCTCGCCAAGACAGAATAAATAAAAAAGGTGAAGTAGTGAGTGCCGATATACTATGTGGACTGTTAAAAAATTATGGGGCAAAAAAATTAATCACTTTTGATTGTCATTTTTTACCGAAGACTGGAAACTTTGTGAGAAATGGTTTGAAAATAGAAAATCATTCTGCAGGAAGACAGCTCTTGTCTTATGCAAAAAAATATTTTACAAAAAATAATACGAGCGAAGAATTTTGTGTCATTTCTCCAGACGAAGGTTCTTCATATTTTATAGAAAATGCCAAAGGCCACACAGGTCACTCACTACAAAAGACCCGCGGGCAAGCCAAAGATACTGGTGTGAAAAATGGTATCCATGCCAAGGTAGATAAAATAGAAGGCAAAGCTGATGTAAAAGGAAAAAATGTCTGTATCCTAGACGACATCATAGCCACAGGTGGCACAATAGTCCACGCTATAAAACACCTTAAAACTCTAGGCGCGAAAAAAATAATAGTAGGCGCTACTCATGGAGTATTTGCTGGAGAAAAAATATCACAGAAAATAAAAAAATCTGGCGCTAGCCAGATTTTTGTTACAAACTCTATTCCAAATCAAGAAGTCATTTCTCTTAATTTAGAAATTTGATAGATACTAAATACTAGTACGAGAGCACCTATCCATTGAGTAATAGACAGGCTCGTATTGTTTATCACCATATCCAAGAAAATTGCGATAAAAGGAAAAGTAAGTTCCAAGATTGTGGAAATATGCACCGGAGTCTTTGCCAAGCCTTTGTAGTATATTAGCAGTGCCACCATACCGGTAGACAATGCTATCAATGCCAACAATTCAAATTGAGTGATATTTGGCACAGCAAAACCTGTAGCGCCAGAATAACCACCTAGTAAAAATAACGCCGGTATTGCAAATATCAAAGTAAATAAAAATCTATAAAATGTACTTACTTTAAAATCCACTTTGCCGAGTAGCATCTTTGAAAATGTAGTGGATGAACCCCAAGCAAAAGCTGCGCCGAGAGCATATAGTGCTGCTATGATTGTGCCCTCACCTGTTTCTAGATTTACAATACCATTTGGAAATGTCACAAAGTATGCAGAAACTACAGCGAGGAGTGCCCATTTGATATATCGCTTGTCTAGTTTTTCTTTCAAGAAAATTCGAGCAGTAGATATGGCGAATATTGGTTGAAGTTTTTGAAGCAAGAATACTACAGATATAGAAATAAAGTGTACTTTACCGAGGGCGGTGGTAAACCACAATGTGCCCAATAAGCCACTTAGCATTGATATGAGGACTATGAGCCACCACTCACGCTTTGAGAGCTTTGTCTTTAAAACATATTTAAATACAAATGGAGATAATAATACTAAGCCTATAAGGTGTTCAAAAAATATTATGGTTATTGGTGGCAATGTATATAAATGCTGACGAATAAGACCATCAAAAGCCCAGAGCAATGCTGCGATAATTATAAATATTGGGCCCGAGTATGATTTTATATTTTCCATAAATTTTTTAACACTTTTTAATGTCTTTTTTAATTTGAGCGATTAGCTCTGCTTCAGAGCCAAACTTTATATAATTTCTAATAATTTTTTTTAAGTTTAAATCCAAGATTTTTCCATAAGCATTACCTCTGTAGCCAAGAAGGTGGGCTTCTATACGGCCGTCGTCATTTATGACGACGGCCGCTCTGTAAGTTTTTTTCCCTATAGTTCCCTCACCTCCATAAATACCAGATACAAAATTATCCAGCTTTGTGTCTAGATTTGCTGTCGGAAAACCAAGTTTTCTACCGTATTTGTCGCCAGGTACGACTTTTCCCGAAATTATATTTTCCATCCTAAAATTACACTGTGGGTCTTTTTATAATTAGATCAATCTCTGGTGTATCTGACTTTAAGTTAGCAATTACTTTATCTGCAACTGTATTGACCTCCATGTATTCTTTTAAATCTGTTGGGTATTTTTCTTTATAGATATCTGTCTGCATACCTCCTGGAAATATTCCGTGAATTTTTATAGGTGAATCTTTGAGCTCTTTTCGTATTGACTCAGTTAATCCCTTAATAGCAAACTTTGAAGAAGAATATGCTGAAATTTCTGGCTTGCCTTCAAGGCCTGCAGTAGAATTTATATTTACAATGACCCCACTTCCTTGCTTCTTCATGTACGGTATTGCTGTCTTGCATCCATAAAAATATCCAAAGAAATTTATATCAAAAAGATTGTGAAGTTTTTTTGTATCAACGTCTTCTATTAAGCTTGGTGCTATTTGAATACCAGCATTGTTGATCCAAATATCAACCTTACTAAATACTTTTATGCTTTCTTGTAATAAAGATTTTATTTCTTCTTCTTTTACAACATCAGCACAAACACCAACAGCCCCGATTTCTTTTGCTGTATTTTCTACTTCATTTTTATCATTAGAACAGATAGCAACTTTTGAACCTTCTTTTATAAAAGCCTCGGCTAATGCCCTACCAAATCCTTTTGACCCGCCAGTAATTACTACAACTTTATCTTTTAATTCCATATATTTTATTCAGCTAGTCTCTTATCAATACGGCCCATGTCGCGTGGGAATGCTGTAGCTTCTTTTACATTTGCTAACTCGAGCATGCGAGCAGTAAAGCGCTCTAGTCCAGTAGAAGATCCGCCGTGTGGAGGCATACCATATTTGAAAGCTTGTAGATAATAAGAGAATTTTTCTGGATCCATACCGCGCTCTTTTATACGAGCTACGAGATCATCATAATTATGAATGCGTTGTGCTCCACTGTTTATCTCTAGTCCTCGGAAAAGCAAATCGAATCCTCGAGAAAAAGGTGCTTCGGATGGTTCTTCGTAGGTATAAAAAGCTCTCTTTGCTGTCGGAAATCTAGTTATGAAAACGAAATCTGAGTGTAAATTTTTCTTTGCATATTCACAAATCTGTCTCTCGTCTTCTGGAGACATATCATCTGTATCTTCAATGACACGATTGTATTCTTTGGCTACCAGAGCTTGAGCTTCAGCGAGTGTAAATATAGGAATCTCAGCTGGAACTTCTGGGACTGTAGTTTTAAAACGAGCAAAAATATCTGGATGCTTTTCTCCCACAGCTTTGACTGTGTCGCGAACAGCATTTTCTAAGACTTTCATAGGCTCAAGTTCATTTTCTACGAAGCCCATTTCAAAATCCATCTGAGTGATCTCAGAGAGGTGTCTAGTAGTAGCACTTTTTTCAGCTCGGAAAACTTTAGCTATCGTACATGAGCGTTCAAAACCACCCACCATGATTTGTTTATAAAATTGTGGACTTGTAGCTAGAAAAGCAGACTTGTCTTTAAAATATTCTAATTTAAAAGCGGCAGCTCCACCTTCGGCATCTCCACCCACAATAGCTGGAGACATGAACTCTGTAAAACCTTGTCCACGAAGTGAAGAACGATAAGCATCTAAAATGCTAGATTGCATTGTAAAAATATCTCGAGTGCGTTCAGAGTGAAGCATCAGTGGTAAATGATCGAGGTATGTATCTAAATTTAATTCTGCATCTAAAGCAAACGGTAGTTCTTCTGATTTCGCTTCTACTTTGATGCTAGTGACTTCTAGTTCTACATCACCATTTATTACTCCAGCTTTCACATTTTTTTCTGGTCTTTTGTTTACAATTCCGTTGACCTTTAGAGCCCATTCTGGGCGAATTTCTTTGGCATTTTCTATGGCTTCGGTGTGTGATGGCAGTGTCACGCATTGGACCTTGCCTGTCATATCTCTCATGTCAAAAAAGACCATTTTGCCCTGATCGCGGCGTACATCTACCCAGCCTGTAATCACGACTTCCTTCCCCACATTATTACTCAAATCCTTTATATATATTCTGTCCTTCATATAAAACGATTTTATCATAAACAATAAAAATTGGCGAACGTTTCACAATAACGCAATTTTAAAATTTAGTCTATTGAATTTTAATCAAATCTATAATATTTAAGTCGGCATCTGTTGTAAAGCCATTGAGATATCCCACTTTTGAAGATTTTAATAATTCTTTAAACGATCCATTAAAATTTTCAACATGTTTATTATTTATATACATTTCTAGTGTTTCTAATAAAAAACTGTGAGTTACAATTAAAATAACCTGATCATCGGCTTGATATTTTTTTAGTACTTTTTTAACTCTATTAAATACAGATTGAGAAGTTTCCGCTCCTTCATTTATCCCAGATATAGCTTCAAATACAAGAATATTTAATTGCTTTAAATTGGGAGTATAGTCTAAATCACTTATAATTTTTCCAACATCAAAAGAGACTTCTGTAATATCACTTTCAATAAAAAAGTTAATTTTATTTTTTGCTTTTTGTTTAAGAAATTCATTTATAGTTTTTCCGGTCTCAACACATCTCTGAGAAGAACTAACGACAATTTTATCAATATTTCTTAAATATGGTTCTAATTTTAGCAACCTTTCATTGATAAAATCAAAATCAATCGAAGGATTTATTTTACCACTTGCAATTTCCGTGAGCACAGAAATGGGCATTTCGCTATGATTTTTGTAGGGCAAATCTAATTTTCCATGCCTTATAAAAATATATTTAAGAGCCTTGTTTGTATTTTTCATATATATAAATCAAATTAATAATAACATATAATAATGGGTACCTGATATATAAATAACGGGTACCCATTCTATTCGATTTTTGTTATTCAATTCTTTATTGTAATAACACCTCGTAGCCCATCAACACATGCAATCATGCCAGTTTTGAGAATTTTTGTCGCGTTGGGAACATTTAAGACTGCAGCGATTTTCATTTCCCTGGCATAATTTGCACCATGGGCAAGTAAACCTCCTATTTCTGTAACAAGACCTCCATTTGGACAAACTGAAGATATGAACGGAGACCACGCAGGATCAGTTGTTGTGGTAACCAAAATCTTACCGGGGCCCAGCTTGTTTATATCAGCTAAGTCTTCTAGTGATTCAACAACCACAACTTCCCCTTCGCACTCATAAGAAGAAACTCCTATGCCACGAAGTAGCCCGTCAGCATTTACTGAAGCATAATCCAATGTACCTAACTTATTGGTAAACAACACCTGGGGTACATAGAATTCTTTATAGGCAATCCTATTTTCTCTTCTAGTAGTTGCCCGTAGTCGCATTTCTTCCAAATTATCTTCTGAAAGAACAAACACTTCCTGTGGGTCTAAGTTAAAAATTAATCCCTCTGTCCAATTCAAGATTTCATTTATTTTTAAACTAGCTTCTCGGATAATTTGATAACCCTTTAGGTATTCAAACTTCACAAGTTCCCTTAAACCGAAAGCCATTCGTGCTACACGGAAATTTCTACGATATTCCTCAAGCTCGCAACCATCAAAATCTGTTTGAATCTTTTCGTGCAGATTTTGCATACCTAGGACAATATTCGAGTGATTTTGCTTAGGAGAATCAGAGATTTTTGATGCAATAAGTCGCAACATTTCTGGTTGTTCAGAGTATCTCTTTTCCTCGATCTTGAGCTCGTGTCCAGACAAATGTCCGGATTTTCTAATTACTTCTTCTAAAACAATCTCTCCATTTTTGTAACGAAAAAGATCATCTTGAAATTCCAGATTGGGATTTAAGCTCCAATCAAGTCCTGCGGTTAATTCGTTTGCGTATTGTGCTCCTAGCTCTCCATACTTAACAAGAAGTTCATTACGTAAACGAGTATATGCGAAGAAGGCCAGTCTAGCCGACTTTACGAAAGTAACACACGCATTTGTGCGAAGTAGTTCTAAGGCTTCAAAAAAAATCATTTTTAATTTTGCAAGCGATAGATCGGAATCGTATTTCAGCTGATCGTTCAGGGAGTTCATATTTATACTCCATTCTTCCCTAAAAAATGAGACCGCCTTTTCAATGCTAGCTTCACTTGATTTTATTAATTCCTCATGATTCTGGTATTGAGTGAATAGGTATTTTCCTTTCTCTTTTCCGAATAAAGATGATAGAAAATCTTCAGTCGGGGTTTGGTTGTACAAAACCACTTCAGGGTAATTAGCCAAAGATTCATCATTACTAATTCTGTCGAGATAGTGTTGAATTAATGTAGAATAATCCTCTTTAGAAAAACCCTTGATACGATAAGTCAGTGCGTCGTGTATAATGCTGCAACGTGGCTGACCCCCAATAAGACGGAAAAATCCTTTTTCTAGTTCATCTCCTATATCATAGCCCATTTGATTGCGACCATTTTTAATGGCACCTTCTCCATGCGCAAAAATATAAGTGAAAAGACCAAAAGACATTTGACCTGGATCAGGGGTGATGAGTTCTGCTATGTTCTGGTCCGAGAACACATCGTTTTTGAAATAGAGTTTCTGGGTATTTAATCGCTCTTTTTCGTTAGAGTGAAACTTTGAAACTTCTTTCATTAAACCAATTCTTGAAACATTTTTTGGATAATTAAGGCCGGTAATGCTCCTTGATTGGTTAATGAATAGATTTGAATCATTTTCAAATGCCCATTCAATGTCCTGAGGAGTTTTAAAATCACTCTCAATTAAAATACCAGTATTAACTAAATTCTTAATTTGATCACTGGTAAGTAAAGATTTAAATTTTCCCTCCTCAAAAAACACTTTTCCGGTACTCTTTTCAATGTAATACCTATATGGATCAACAAGGCCAGAAACAAGTTGGTCTGCCAAATTTTCCACCACCTCAATAACTATTACGTCTTCTCCAGATTGTGGATCACAGGTAAACATAACTCCAGAACAAACGGCATTTACCATTTCCTGGATAATTACAGCGAGGCCGTTGTGTTCAGCCCCAGATACCTCGTGGTATTTTTCAACTCTTTCCGAGGATAATCCACTTACTACTTTTACAATTGCCTGATCTATATTACTTGGTTCAACGTTTAGTACCGTATCAAATTGACCACTCCAAGTAAAATCAAGACCATCTTCTCCTATTGCTGAGCTTCGCACAGCATACAAAGAATTTTTTTTCAGTGGTAGCTCAGGAAAATTCCCTGAAGAAACCATTGGTCTTGTTAATACATATCCCGGCTTAACTTGAACGTAATTAGACAACCTTGCTAAATTGAAAGCTTTCCCTCCAATTAAATCAACGTTTGTTTTGTCGGCTTCGTGTAGCACTATAAATGTTTGCTTTTCCATTTCTTTACTCCGTATTATTTAATTTTCAAAGAACTTTTGCCCACAAAGAACAAAAAGTGACGCTCGTTGCGCCACTTAATGGATTCTTTGATTTAAATTATTTAAGTAAAAAATCAACAGAATGACGCAAGAGTAAAAAGCTCTATGCCCCACCAAGATTTTCCTAATTTCTTTATTTGATTGTTTTGTCTTGTATTCATGTACTAGTACATAGTACTAAAATAAAATGATAAGGCAAGTAGCCCATGTGGATAACTTTCTCATTTAGAGAAAAGTGCTTATTTGTTTAACTTCTTTAGCATTGTGTGAAAACCCCCGTTTTTATTGCGAAGCTGTCTAGAACCCCTAGTGACAGTACTTATACCGAGGCCCAAATCCCCTGCTATGGACCTGTGTGTGTCATTTTTATTCAACTTTTTTACTATTTGCCATCTCAAAGCCAAAACTTCAAACTCGGCTGGAGTAAGTATGTCAGTCAAAAATTCCTTCATCAATTTTTTATCTCCAAAAACTTTAGAAAAAACTTCTACTAATTCTTGTTTATATTCTGGGATTTTCTTGCTGAGATTTTTCATTTTAATAAACCTCTACTCCGATTTTTTCGCGAACTTCTTGCATTTTTTTACTAGCTACAGCTTTTGCTTTTTCGCCTCCAGCTTTTAGTATAGCTAGCGCCTTTGGTATATCTTTTTCAAATTCGCGTCTGCGTTCACGCATAGGAGCTATAAATTTTTCCAAGTCTTCTATTAGAAGTTCTTTCAGTTCTTTATAACTTCCCTTTTTCTCTTCATATATTGGAGCGATTTCAGCCTCTGGTCGAATGAGCTTGTGTATACCAAAAACATTTTTTGGTATATCACCACTAGAATCAGTGACTATACCCATCACAGCTTTTTTTATCTCTTCGTACTCAGCAAAAAGCGGAATAGTGTTGTTGTAGCTTTTACTCATCTTTTGTCCATCTGTGCCGGGAACTACAGCTACATCTTTCATTATTTTATGTTCTGGTAAATTGAAAACTTCTCCAAAAGTATTGTTGAATTTTTGAGCTACATCTCGAGTGATTTCTACATGTTGCTGTTGATCTTGACCTACTGGCACAATGTCTGGACTGTAAAGCAAAATATCTGCAGCCATAAGCATGGGGTAATTAAAAGTGCCGACTACGATTTCTTTATTTTTTGCTTCAGCATCTTTGAAGGCGTGAGCTCGCATGAGGTATGGCATAGTAGTGAGTGTGTCAAAAATCCAAGCTAGCTCTGTGTGCTCCGAAATATCACTTTGTTTAAACAATGTCACTTTTTCTGGATCGAGACCTACTGCTAAATAATCAAGGAGTACACCTATTATGTTTTCCTTCATCTCTTCTTTGTTTTGTATAAAATTGAGTGCGTGATAATCAGCAATAAACACATAACTGTCATAGTCTGCTGATAAATCCACAAATTGCTTCATAGCCCCAAAATAGTTGCCCAAATGTGGGCGACCTGTAGGCTTTACTCCTGATAATAATACCTTTTTTGACATATGAATATAATATCATGTAAAACAGGCAAAGTAAAAATGAGCTCGTGTCGGAGCCCTTTAGGGTAAAGCGACGAATTTTTTCTTTGCCTGTAAAACTTTCCACATTTTAATAACAGTCTTACACACTTTTAAACTTTCACAATTCTACAGCTATGATAGAATGCTCTCATGGTAAAAGGAGAAAACAATAAAAGAAACGACGTACAAAAACCAAGACAAAACAATTTGAGATTACCTCCACAGAGTATGCCTTCAGAGCAAGCAGTGCTGGGCTCTATCATGCTACGTAAAGACGCAATGCATGAAGTAGAAGACATGATTACTCCTGATTCTTTCTACGCTGAAAAACACAAAATAATTTTCAAAGCTATGCTGGATCTGTCTGCAAAAAATGAGCCGATAGACATGCTGTCACTTTCTACAAAACTAAGTGAGCAAAAATTATTAAACAACATAGGTGGAAACCAATATCTAGCAGAGATAGTGAACACTGTTCCCTCTTCTACAAATGTAAAACACTATGCTGATATCGTACAAAAGAAATATGTCCTTAGAAGTCTGATCGAAGCTGCGGACTATGTATCCGAGCTAGCTTTTGAAGAGGGCGATGATCACATGAACGATATTTTGGATTTAGCAGAAAAGAGAATCTTTAGCGTAGTCTCAAGTCCTAAAAATCAAAAATTCGTAAACCTAAAAGATGAGCTGGCTGAGGCTTATGAGCGACTAGAGAAACTTCATGAAAATAAAGGCATGCTTCGCGGTCTACCTACTGGCTTTAAAGATTTGGACTCTATGCTTTCTGGTTTACAAGATTCCGATTTGATTATTCTCGCTGCTCGTCCAAGTATGGGTAAGACTACGCTCGCCCTAGACATGTCTCGCTTGGCTGCTGTCAATCATGATAAATCTGTACTCATATTCTCTCTTGAAATGTCTTCACAGCAATTGGTAGATAGAATGCTCTCCGCTCAATCACGTGTAAATGCTTGGAATTTGCGTACAGGAAATCTTTCTTCCGACAGAGAATTTTCTCAACTTCGCGATTCATTAGACAAGCTCGCTAAAGCAAAAATATTTATTGATGACCAAGCTGGAAATTCTATAGTCCGCATGAAGTCACTCGCACGAAGAATCAAAGCAGAAAAAGGAGTAGACCTAATCGTAGTCGACTATCTACAGCTCATGACTACAAGCAAGAATTATGACTCTATGGTAAACCAAGTCACCGAAATCTCTCGATCGCTCAAAGGATTGGCAAAAGAGCTAAATGTACCGGTGCTCGCACTGTCACAGCTCTCCCGTGCCGTAGAATCTCGTGGTGGCCGACCTAGACTATCTGACCTTCGTGACTCTGGCTCTATCGAACAGGATGCCGATGTGGTCATGTTTATCCACCGTGAAGATAAAGGGAAAGATGCCATGGATAAAACAAACATCGCCGAAATATTAGTAGAGAAACACCGAAATGGTCCGACTGGTAAGGTGGAATTATACTTTGATGAAAAGACTACTACTTTCCTAAACCTTGAAAAGAGTAATTTGAGTGAATTTTCACAATCAAAAGTAAGTGGCGATTTGGATGAATTTTAAATATGGATATTATAGATAAATTAACTGAAGTATTTAAAGAATTTCCCGGTATCGGCGAACGCCAAGCAAGGCGTTTTGTGTATTTTTTAATGTTCAAAAATCCGACTTATGCAGAAAATTTGAGCAAGCTAGTCTTGGAGCTGAAAAAAGATGTATCTCAATGTAAAGAATGTTATAAATTCTTTTTGACGACAAAGACAAAAGGTGTCATCTGTGAGATCTGCAACAATGTAAATGTAGACGCAAGCACTCTTTTGATAGTAGAAAAAGATTCGGATTTGGAGAGCGTAGAAAAGAGTGGGGTTTACCATGGAAAATATTTTATCTTGGGTGGACTAGTACCTATCGTAGAAAAAAACACCAAGAGCAGAGTACGAATTGAGGAATTGAAAAATAAGATAACAAACCAAAAAGATTTGAAAGAAGTCATCATAGCTTTCTCTTTGTCCCCTCAGGGTGACTATACTGACCAATATGTCCGCGAACAAATCAAAGAAATTGCAGAGAAAAATAAAATAAAAGTATCGTCTCTCGGTAAAGGACTTTCAACGGGCACAGAGCTAGAATACTCTGACAACGACACATTAAAAAACGCTCTCAAGAATAGACAATAAAAAAAACCACTCATTGAGTGGTTTTTTTATTAGTTTATAGAAGTAACTTTTATTTTAAAGAAAGGTTGTCTGTGGCCATTTCTTCGTAGGTATCGAGATTTTTGTTTGTATTTTACAACAAGGATTTTTCGTGCACGGCCGACTTCTACGATTTCAGCATCTACTTTCGCTCCATCGATATACGGTGTACCGATAGTCACATCTTTGCCACTATCTACTAGCAATACTTTATCGAAAGTAAGCTTGTCCCCTTTCTTGTAGTCAGCTTTAGCATTTTTGATCTTTTCAATAGAAACAATGGTCCCTTTTGAGACCTTATATTGCTTTCCACCTGTCTTTATAACTGCAAATTCCTCTGTTTTCATATGGTCTATATATTATAGGATATTTCGTAAAAAAGCAACCCCGAGGCCATATGGGCTTGGTCTCAAGCAGGGTTTTTGCTACAATGATGCTATGCAAACAAAAATAATAGAAAGGTTCTTCTTCTTTGGGCTATTACTCGGAACGTTTATTTTTACTTTCCTAATTTTCCAACCTTTTTGGATAATAATAGTACTAGGAATATCATTTTCCATAGTTCTCTACCCAATATATGAATGGCTGGTAAGTAAAGGAATTCCAGCTACTCTTTCTTCTGTAATCACAGTAATTCTATTCACTATTTTAGTATGTGGTCCACTACTCGGCGTGGGTGCTTTGGTTTTCAAGCAAAGTCAAAGTGTTTATCAAAAAGTTTTGAGTAGTGATTTGAATACTTCTCCAATTTTAGAAAAAATAAACTACAAGGTAAACAATGTATTACCAGACAATGTGGTTTTTGATATAAATCAAAAAGCGACAGAGTTTGTATCATATGTATCAAATCATATTACTACTATTTTTAGTAGCACGATCTCTGCTTTCTTTTCATTTATATTAATGCTCTTGATTATTTTCTATTTATTAAAAGACGGTGCACGATGGAGAGAATCTATCATCTCACTTAGTCCACTAGTAAAAGAAGATGATGAGAGAATAATTTCTAGACTCACCTTGGCAGTAAATGGAGTGGTCAAAGGTTCACTACTTATAGCCTTGGCTCAAGGAGTATTGCTTGGTTTTGGTTTTTGGATTTTCAATGTACCAAACGGAGCACTCTGGGGAGTCGTGGCCGCTGTCATGTCTTTTATTCCGACATTTGGTACTTCACTCGTATCTATACCTGCAATTATTTTCCTTTTTGCCACAGGAAACACTGGATCGGCTGTGGGGCTCTTGGTCTGGGCTGTGGTCATCGTCGGGCTCGTAGACAATCTGCTTGGCCCACTTGTAGTAGGCAGAAAGATGAATATTCCTTCTATGCTTATTTTATTCTCTGTATTGGGTGGAATATCCTTTTTGGGGCCAGTAGGAATACTGGTAGGACCACTCGTAATCAGCTTGCTCTATTCCCTAATCTCAATATATAGAAATGAATTTAATAAAAATATAGTCTCATAGATAATTTGATGAAACTTTACAACACTCTCGGCAGAAAAAAAGAAGAATTTGTTCCGATCAATAAAGATGAAGTGACTTTTTATAGTTGCGGACCTACGGTAAACAATTATGCACACATAGGAAATCTCCGTGCATATGTGTTTGCCGATGTATTACAAAAAACTTTAGAATATTCTGGATACAGAGTAAAAAGAGTTATGAATATTACAGACATAGGTATTATGTCGAGCGATGCAGATACTGGTGAAGACAAGATGACTGCTGCATTAGTGCGTGAAGGAAAAGAGCTTACACTTAAAAATATGCGTGAACTCGCAGAATTTTACACAGAAAAATTCAAGGAGGATTTAACTAGACTAAATATTGAGGTTCCAAAGAATATTTATTTTGCGAGTGACTATGTAAAAGAAGATGTAGAACTCGTAGAGAAGTTGGAAGAAAAAGGTTACGCATACAAAACTAGCGATGGACTTTATTTTGATACAGCTAAAATGGCAGATTATGGAATACTGACTGGGGGTAAAATAGCCCGAGATGAAGATCATGCACGAATTGCTGAAAACCCAGAGAAAAAAAATCCTGAAGATTTTGCACTTTGGAAATTTAATTCAAAAATTGGCTACGACTCAAAATGGGGTAAAGGTTTTCCGGGGTGGCATATTGAATGTTCAGCTATTGGAATGAAATTTTTGGCTGAACAATTTGATATTCATACTGGAGGAATTGATCTTATTCCCACACACCATACAAATGAAATTGCTCAATCAGAATCTGCTACAGGTAAAAAACCTTTTGTGAAATTCTGGATACATAGTGAGCATGTAGATGTAGCTGGTGCAAAAATGGCAAAATCAGCTGGTAACTTTTTAAAACTAGGAAGCCTAATAGAAAAAAATGTAAATCCCCTCACCTATCGTTTTTTACTTTTAATGGCAAGCTATCGAACGAAAGTAAACTTCAACTGGGATGCCCTAGAAGGTGCCGAGACTGCCCTAAAACGCCTTTATAATATGTATTTAAGACTCGGAGAGGAAGCTGGGGAAATAAACAAAGAATATCAGCAGAAATTCAAAAATTTCATAGATGATGACTTGGACACACCACGAGCCCTCACAGTGCTTTGGGATTTATTTAAAGATG
>CAYYJU010000019.1:0-13614 GCA_964472335.1 uncultured Candidatus Saccharibacteria bacterium
AATACCCATGAGTTCATTTACCACAAAAGTTTTCTGTTCTGGATATTTTGGATCATACTCGAGCATGTTTAATCCCATCGGTCGAGATGTATATGCTGGATCAAAATAAATCACATCATCAATACGCTCTTTTGGTATTCGAGAAAGAATAGTTTGAATATCTGTGCCGTGTGGATCTATATAGCAACAGCCATCTCCATTTTTTATATCTTGAGTAATCATGTTTAACATGATATTGGTCTTTCCTGTACCTGTCTGACCGATAACATAAAAATGTCTCATTCTGTCTTCGCGAGCCATCTTTACCTCTGTATCTTTGCCTCGATAGCTATTTATACCGAGAGTAATACCATCATGTCCGAGCTCTATAGGAGCTGGGGCTATGCCTGCTTTAGCTTCTTTTAATTGTGGCTGGCTACCTATACCAACTGGAAAATGAAACACAGAAGAAAGCTCTTTTAGGTTCATCGGTAATATTTTATCTGGAGAAAATGAGCGGAAAGAGTAATCATGAAAAAGTTTTTTCAAGTCATGTCCATGCATTTCTTCAAATACAAAAGAGTTGCTAGCTGCTTCAGAAAATTGATTGAAAGAAGATTCTATTTCTTTTAAAATGGCTCGAGCTCGATCAGTGGTCCCCCCAGAAGCTATAACTCGGATGTTGGCCTTCATGATACTACTCTTTATTTTATTGCCTATTTTTTCTGCAGCACCTTCATCGACAGATCGTCTACCTCGCATATATTTATCTTTATTTTTTATTTCCGGATCTTTGTATTTTTCTCCAAATACTAAATGCTTCGCTACTTTTTTAAAACCTTTTCCCCATTTGTAAAAATTATCAGAGGCATTTTTTACAGAATAGCCATCTTTTACATCATCCAAAATCTTGTGAAACTCTGTGATAAATTTATCTCCGGCTGGAGCGACTACGAGCTGTATTGCTGCCCCCTCACCTTCTGTCTGTAATTTTGAAAAGACATTTAGTATTGTATTCATCGGGTCGTGGTCTATGTTGTCGTAAGTTTTGATAGGCATCACCCCTCGTTCTGTAAAAGATGCATATGCTCCAGCCGATCCGCCATCTTGATTGAAAATATTATAATCATCTGTCACCTCGTGAACTTTTGCATGGTGATAAAAAGCCAAAACTTGTTTTTCAAAAAGTGTTATATGTTTGTTTGGAACCCCCGCATACACCACGACTTGGTCTGCCTGGTTGCTAAGTGCAATCTCTAAAGTGAAATAAATTTCATCTCTATTAAATCTATCAGTAGCTATAGACTGCATGCCGGCATAAAATTGCTCCATCGCTCCTATGAATTCTTTAAAGCCTTTTGACTTGTCAGCTTCGTCTGTAGGGGGTGGCAGAGTAATCTCAAACAAAGTCATATTTAGAGATTTATAAAGTGGTGTACCTTCTTTGAAATCACTTACGAGCTGTCCTGTCTTTAAATATTGAACGAGTAGTCTATGAAAATCATCGTCTATGTGTGGGCTATTCATACCTTCCACTACTAGAAGTGCATTTTTTATACCTCTAGTGATCACAATACCTAAAAGCTCTTCCATGATTACATCATGGGATTCTGGTTTTAATGCTAAGACTATATTTTCTTGTTCTCTTTTCTCTAAAAGATTATTTGGGTGAAGCGCTTTTTCAATTGGAATATTTCTATAAGCATTTACGACTTCCTTTGCTGCATCATCTCCTGCGTGTTCGAAGTGTCCAGTCTCAATCAAATCTGCTTCTCTTTTTGCCACATGCGCACGCAAATAATTTAGCTCCTCTTCTGGAGACTTAAATTTTGGCATTTCCTTGAAAAAGGATGGTTCCATTAGTATAAGTATACAACAAAAATAAAATTTTCTTAAATTTTAGTTAAAATTTCTGGGTCACCATCGGTGATAAGTATCGTGTGTTCGAAATGAGCGCTTCTCTTTCCATCATCTGTATGAAAGGTGTAGCCATCGTCTTGTAGTGTCACATGCTTGGTGCCATTGTTTAACATCGGCTCTATGGCCAACACCATGCCTGGGACTAGTTTTGCACCTGTACCGATTTTCCCAAAATTGGGAACAAAAGGGTCTTCGTGAATTTTTACACCTACACCATGACCTGCGAGCACTTCTACGATGCCATACTTGCTACCTTTTTTACCTTTCACAAAACTCTCTATAGCATGACCTATGTCCCCTGTCCTGTTGCCTACTCTAGCTGAATCTATCCCCACCATAAGCGCACGCTCAGTAGTCTCTAAAAGTTTTTTATCTCCATTGCTTATTTTGCCCACAGGGACAGTGAGAGCCATGTCTGTAAAAAGTCCCTTATGTTTTATTACTAAATCTATGGATACGATATCTCCTTCTTTTAAAATTCTTTTTACATTTGGTATGCCGTGGACTACTTCATTGTTTACAGATACACAAAGAGTGGCTGGAAAAGGAATCCTCGCCCCTTCTGGTCTGTAGTTTAATAAAGCTGGTTCATCACCCATTTCACGGATTAATCTCTCCGCGTATATGTCGAGATCTTTAGTAGAAATTCCAGGTGCTACCATGTCTCGTACTTTGTAAAGTACAGTAGCCAACCTTTTACCACATTCTCGTAGTATTTCTATTTGTTCTGGTGTTTTTATTATTATCATTGTTTAAGAAATGATGGTCCCTGAAAATTTTTCACCATTTAGACACTTTGCCAAATTATCTATCGGCTTGCCATTCATTATCATGACCTGCATCCCTTCTTCTTGTGCTAACTTTGAAGCTATGGGGTCGAAAGGAGAATTTAGCCCTGCATGTGTCCACTCTTTTGGAATAATATTTCTATACTCTGCCCAAGAAATATTTTCTAGCTTCTTTGCATCTGGATTTATTTTTGGGTCCGAGTCATATACATAATCAATATTTGAAAGATTAATAATTTTTTTGGCACCGACTGTCTTTGCGCAATGTACTGCTGCTAAGTCACTACTATTGCCAGGTTTCCATCCAGCGCCAAACATGACTAATTTGTCAGTATTAGGAACCATGTCAGGGTCCATAATTATTTTATCAAAAGCAATATTACCAAAAGAAATACGAAGTAGTTCGGCGTTCAGTCGTGTGGTAGCTATTCCCAGCCAATCCAAATCATTCTTGCTTGGAGTAGTAATCTTTTCTACGGCTATATTATAATCCCTGCAAACTTTACCGCCTCCGGTAATAATAATAAATTTTTTACCCTTTGCCACATACGATAAGATTAATTCTTTGAAAGATTTTAGAAATTCAATATCAATTTGATCTGGTATTATAAGCGAGCCACCAAGTGATATTATTATAGTTTCTTTTTCCATTTTAAAAATTTAAAGCCTTAATAATATCTTTGTGCACATCTTCGATAGATTGCTCACCATTGATACTATATATTTTGTAATTTTCTTTATCTTTAAAATAATGCATAGAAGGTACTACTTTAGTGATATATTCATCAAACCTTTTTTCTATGCCTTCAGGTGTATCATCCTCGCGACCTCTCAATAAATTTCGCTTCATGGCCTCTTCCTTACTTAATTCAATATAAATGATTTTTATATCTTTACGTTTATAAAAACCTACCATCTCTTCCAGATTTTCTGATTGCATTACTGTCCTTGGATACCCATCAAAAATAAGATGCTTGTCTGGAGTTAATGAAGAAATCAAAATATTTGTAACTATAGCATCCGTGAGAAAATCAGGTTGAAGATGTCCTAATGACATAGTTTCATTTACAATCTGGCCAGTATAATTTCCTTCTTGCTGAAGCTTTCTATATTCATTGCCTGGATAGGCATACACATTTTCCTTACCATCCTTAGCCTTCAAAAAATCCATCAAGAGTTTTACTTGTGTCCCCTTACCTGAGCCTACTATTCCAAAAAATACAAAAGTTTGTGGTTGCATATGTACAGAATACAAAATTTAGCTTGAAAAATCAAGGTTTTTATAATAGAATGGTCTTATTATGAAAAGGCTTGGATTTAACATAGTGCTGTTGGGTCAGATAACTTCGGGTAAGGAAACCCAAGCCAATATCCTGAAAAAAAGGTATGCTCTAAAATTTGTGGAGTCTGGAGTGTATTTTCGTAAGCTACTAAAAGACAAAGGCCCAAAAGGAGTGCTCGCACGAAAAACAGCTGGAAAAGGTAACGCTGGATCAATGAAACTTATGAAAGATTTTTTGGTAAGTGAAATATCCAAGAAACCAAAAAATAAAGACTTACTTTTTTTGGGAAATCCGAGATTGAAGCCTGAAGCACAACTTCTTAAAAAAATCATGGCTGAACGTAAAGAAGATTTCTTTGGATTATATATAAGCCTTCCTGACAAAGAAGTGTACAAAAGATCACTTGGTAGAAGCAAGGGAGATATGAAGGAAATATATAAAGTGTTTGATACGAAAAAATTGATAGCTAAAAGAATAGACTATCACAAAAAACAGGTCAGCAAATCAGCAAATTATTTTAAAACCCTAGGTAAACTAAAAATAATAAAAGGTTATCAACCTATCCCAAAAGTCACAAAAGATATCTTGAAAGCTATTGAAGAATACAAAAAGCGGAGAGAAAATTAAAGATTATAGATTTTTCTTAAATTTATATAATATCTTTCCTGTCTCTGTCTTACCTATCGCTTCTACTAAGCCGTCCTTATAAAGGCTGGCCCAAAGATTATCTGCTTCTTCACTTGTTTTTTCAGCAGAACCAAGCACGTTCCCATTCAAATCATTTAAATATTTATTAATTTGTATGTATACTTGTTTGCCTACTCCTTTATTTATGAAATCTGCGTGAATATTTATTCCTTCAATTTGAGTTATCCCATTATTTGACTCTAAAAAATTGAATCTTCCTATGTTTGTGTCATCTAGTATGATACTAAAAAACTCTCCACTACTACCATCTTTCCTAACAATATTAATAGGAAGCTGATCACCTTTTTTATAACTTGCAGCCAGTTCTTTTATCCTTTCAAAGGGGTCATTATTCTTTGAAAGTTTAGTAGCTTGGTCAGGGGTCATAGCCTAATTATATCACTTTCGAGTTCAAATTAAAAAATCCCCTTTCGGGGATTTTTTGTTATTAGTATTCTCTCATAGACACCTGAGCGTCTACTTTTTTGATTAAATCTAGAACTACAGAGACTACGATGAGTACAGATGTACCTCCTATCGCGAGTGATGCGATACCTGTGATGTGTTGCATGATTATAGGTAATACAGCTATAAAACCTAGGAATACTGCTCCGAGTAAAGTGATACGAGTTAGCACTTTTGAGATATAATTTGAAGTAGAAACTCCTGGGCGAACGCCTGGAATAAATGCACCATTTTTCTGAAGGTTTGTAGATAGTGCGTCTGGATCAAATGTGACTGCGGTGTAGAAGTAAGTAAATAGAAATACCAATACGAAGTATAGTACTGCATAAAGAATAGAAGTATTTGTAAATGACAAAAGTACTTCAGAAATTTTTGCGACTACGGGTTGGCTAAATCTAGACAATACAGTACCTATCATTTGTGGGAATGAAAGAATAGCCAAACCAAAGATTATAGGAATAACTCCAGCTTGGTTTACGCGCAATGGAAGATATGTAGAACCTCCACCGTAAGTCTTCATACCACGAACTCTTTTTGCATAAGTCACAGGTATCGGACGCTCAGCTTCGGTAACAAGTACAATAGCTGCAATAACTATAAGTCCAGCCACCAAAAATCCTAGGTAAAGTGGAACTTGTGATGCATCAAAAGTAAATAAAAGCTGACTGACTTGAGAAGGAAGACCAGAGACGATACCGGCAAAGATTATAAGAGATACTCCATTTCCAATACCAAATTCAGATACGAGCTCTCCAATCCACATCAAAAGCACAGAGCCAGCTATCACAATAAACAAATTCACAATTCTATCAAAACTTGTCAGGTCTACTAAAATACCTTGATTTTCAAGAATAGATAAAAGTGCAAAACCTTGAATACCTGCAAGTGGTATAGTGAGCAGTCTAGAATATTGAGTAAATCTCTTTCGTCCAGCCTCCCCTTCTTCGTGGTAAATTCTCTTTAGCGCGGGAACCATGATAGTCAAAAGTTGCATTATGATTGAACCAGTAATATATGGACCAACACCGAGCATGATTATAGATAAATTAGTTAGCCCGCCTCCAGAGAATATATTTAAGATTCCTAGGAATTGGTTGTTTGAAAGAAAACGGTTTAAAGCTAAAGCATCAATACCAGGGATAGGTATAGCAGCAAACAAACGAAATACTATCAAAGCTCCCAGCACAAATAACAATCTGTTTCTTAGAGATTTGTCTGTCCAAACTAATTTTAATTTATTTAGAAAATTTTGCATATTATATTGTGAGCCTTACACCCTCTTACTTTTTCAGTATTATCTTCTTTCCTTTTACACCTAATCTAGCTCTTATCTCACTAAACTTTTCACCCTTAGTAACTTTATCAGAAGCTAAAACAAGTGGCTTCTTTTTAGATTTAAATTTATAACCTCGATTCTTTGGTAACTTCTTTATAATATCACGAAGTTCTGGACGTCGCTTGTTACCAGCACGAGCTGTCTGCCCCTTGCCTCCACGACCTGAAGTCTTTGCGTGTTTTCCTCCACGACCTACAAGTCTGTCTTTTTTATTTTTATGATCTCTTTTTAGGTTATGTATTTGCATATATTTATTATTACGCTGTAGCTTCTTCTTTCTTTGTGTCCTTTACAACCTTTGTATATTTTGAAGAAACACTAGCTAAAGCCTTTAATACTGCTTTTGAGTTGTTCAATTTGTTTTTACTGTTTGAGAATATTTTTCCTGTGATATCTTTTATTCCTGCTAGCTTTACTATATCACGTACTACTGTACCTGCTACAAGTCCTCGGCCTTTGTTTGGTAAAAGAACTACATATGAACTTGAGAATTTAGCTGAAAGTTCATGAGGGATAGACATAGTCTTTGTAAGATTGAGCTTTATCATGTTCTTTTTTGCATTTCGTACAGCTTTATTTATAGCTAATGCTGTATCTCCAGCCTTTCCAAGACCTAGACCGATAGCTCCTTTTCTATCTCCGGCTACTAGTGCCACACTAAAAGAAAATCGTCGTCCACCACTTGTGACTCTAGTGACTCTGCGGATGTTTAAAATCTTTTGATCAAATTCTGGCTTTGGTCGTCCAAAAGAAGAGCCTCTTCTGTTGCTGTTTCTCTTGTCGCCTCCCCCTCTTCCATTATTATCGTTTGGTTTTTCCATACTAATTAATTAAATTTGATATTGCTAAAATTTAAGTCCAACTGCGCGGGCTTCATCTGCTAATAATTTTATTCGTCCAGTATATTTAAATCCACCTCTATCAAATACGACTGTGTTTATCTTTGCACCCAAACAAAACTCTCCGATTGATTTTCCTACTTGTTTTGCTCTTTCATTCTTTGTGCCTTTTGTTATCTTTACATCACTAGCAGAACCCAAAGTCTTACCAGTGTTATCGTCTATGATTTGAGCGTAGATAAATTTGTTAGAACGAAAGACAGAAAGACGTGGACAGACAGCAGTACCGTTTATCTTTGATCGAATTCTTTTCTTTAATCTTATTCTTTTGTCTTGTTTTGTTTGCATAATAATTTACATTTTCACTAACTAAACTGTCTTTTTACCTTGTTTTCGTCTGATAACTTCGCCTTCATAACGCATACCCTTACCCTTGTAAGGTTCTGGCTTCTTTAGGGCACGGATAGAAGCAGTGTATGCTCCTACCATCTCTTTATCAATACCAGATACTGTTATGTTGTTTTTTTCTGCTGTGACTGTAAGTCCTTCTGGAATAGCTACTACTACTGGGTGAGAAAAGCCTAGTGCAAAATGAATCTCTTTTCCTTTTACTTCTGATTTAAAACCGATACCTTCTAAAATCAATTTCTTTTGATAAGGTGTCTCTACTCCAGCTATCATATTTTTCAAGTGTGAAGCATATGTACCCCATAGAGATTTTGAAAACTTATCATTTCTCTTTATATTTAAAATTATTTTATCTTCTCCTATTGCTATATCTATATCATCACGGAAAATCTTTTTTAAAGTGCCTTTTGAACCAGCAACAGAAATGACATCACCTTCTTTTGTGATTTTAATTCCTTTTGGTATTATTATTTCTTGTTTGCCTATTCTACTCATATATTTTTAAATTATTACTACCAAACTCTAAACAATGCTTCTCCACCTACTTGCTCTTTCCTTGCATCGTTACCTGATAAAATTCCTTTTGGTGTTGAAAGTACTAATAAACCTGAACCATTTCTAACTTTATGTATATCTGAAACTGCAAAATAAACTCTTTTTGATTGCTTTGAAACTCTCTCTACTTGGGTAATTTTTGGGTTCTTGTCTTTGTATGACAATTCGATTTCTAAAACTGGAAAACCTTTTTTTACCTTCTTAGAAACCTTGCTCACATATCCTTCTTTCTTTAGGCATTCACCTATAGCGTTTTTTAATTTAGAATAAGGAACAGCCACAGACTCTTTGCCTGCAAGTGAACCATTCTTCATAACTATTAACATGTTTGCTATTGAATCCATATATTTTTTACCAACTTGATTTACGAACACCCGGAAGCATTCCTTCGTTTGCTAATTCTCGGAAACAGATACGGCAAAGACCGAAATCTCGCATAAAAGCTTTACCTCGGCCACAGCGAAAACATCGATTTTTTTGTCGAGTGCTGAACTTTGGTGTCTTTTTACTTCGTGCTATTACTGATGTTTTTGCCATAAATAAATTATATTGGGAGTGTTTTGTAATATCTTACTTTTTTTCTTTAAACCTTATAAATACAAGGCCTAAAGGAGAAAAGTAGATTAATCAAAACTATATTCCCTTACTTCTTATACTATCAAATTTCCCCTAAATAGTCAAATTAAAGTTGTTAAAGCCCACCGTTCGCATATGCTAGTAGGTGGGCCTTAAGATGATAGATAAATGTATAGTTGTTACGTCGCCCAGTATCGCTCTATATATGCCTTGGTCTTTTTGTCACGTAAAAATTCCAGAGCGGCGCCATAGGCGTTTTTTGTAGATCCAATCGTAAAAACTGGATTTTGAGAATCAACTGAAAGTTGAACTGAGTTGCTTTTGACACTCAATGTAAATTTCCCAGTTTTTAGCTTTCCCCTGCCGACGCGTGCATTGAGTAGTAAGGTAAGAAAGTTTGCAAAAACTTCCTCAACCTTTGCAGGGTAAGTATCAAAAATACCGCTATCAAACAAGCAGTTAACACTTAGGTTGCTGTCGATGACAGCAACCTTTTCAATTTTGGGCATAAAATCGGAATCTCCTATTTGAAAGATTTGAAAGATCTAAGTCAAAAAAAGAGTAACATTGCTGTTACTCTTTGTCAAAGGTCAGTTTTAGTTTTTTTATTCTTTTTTGAAAGGAATTCCTAGTAATGTAAAGAATGCCAATCCTTCTTTTTTGTCTTTTGCTGTAGAGACCATAGTGATAGACATACCAAAAACATCACGGATATCTTCATCTGCTGTTTCTGGGAAGATTGTGTGTTCTTTTATACCAATAGATACATTACCTATATTATCTATTCCACTTCTGTTTACACCTCGAAAGTCTTTTGTTCGAGGAAGAGCTACATTGATGAGCTTGTCTAGGAAAGCATACATTCTCTTGCCTCTTAGGGTGACTACGATACCTACAGGATCACCTTGGCGGATTTTGAAAGATGCGATAGATTTCTTTGCTCCTTTTGGAGTAGGCTTTTGTCCAGTAATTTTTGCTAATCTTTGTGTGATAGCATCATTCTTATTTTTGTCTTTCTTGATAGCAGTACCTGTACCTACATTGATTACAATCTTTTGTAATTTTGGTGTAGCCATAGCATTTTTATAATGAAATTCACCTTTCATTTTTTGAAATGCCTCTGCTTCTTTTTCTTTTACTGTAATTATTTTGTTTGCCATATATTTTTATATTTCTTACTATATTTCTTGGTTGCTTTTCTTTGCAATTCGAACCATTTTTTCACCTACTTTCTTTTTTCCTAATCGTGTAGCCTTACCAGTTTTTGGATCAAGCATCATAACATTTGAAGCACTTAGAGGCATCTCTATATCTTTCATAGAACCTTTTTCGCCAGACTTTCTAGGACGTTGATGGCGCTTCATCATGTTTACACCTTCTACGATTACTCTATTTTCAGCGACTAAAACACGGACAATCTTGCCTTTCTTGCCTTTGTCTTTACCTGTGATTACTATTACATTGTCTCCTTTTTTTAATTTCATATATTTAATATTAAAAACTATATAACCTCTGGTGCCAAAGAAATTATCTTTTGAAAACCTAATTCTGCTAATTCTCTTGGTATTGGTCCGAATACGCGTCCTGCTTTTGGATCCTTCTTGCCTTTTTCAAGTAATACTACAGCGTTGTCATCAAAACGAATGTATGAACCATCTTTTCGGCGAAAAGCTCCACGAGTTCGCACTACTACTGCTTGGTATACATCTTTCTTTTTTACAGCCTTTCTAGGTGTAGCTACCTTTACTGAGATAATGACAAGCTCCCCTATCTTAGCGTATCTCTTTTTTGATGCGCCTAAAATCTTGAACACTTTGCCCACTGTGCCTCCACCGTTGTCTGTTATTTTTACTAATGTTTCGTTTTGTATCATAAAATTATTTCAAAATATTTACTGACTAACTACTTTAAATCTCTTGTCTTTTGACATTGGTCTTACTTCTATTATCTCTACTGTATCTCCTTTCTTTATTTTGTTTTCTTCGTCGTGAGCTTTGTACTTCTTGCTGACTTTGTAGAATTTTCCGTATAGTGGGTGTTTTATAAATCGAGAAATAGAAACAACTACTGTCTTGTCCATCTTATCAGAAACAACCTTACCCTTTAGGATATTGCCTGTTTTGACTGCTGTATTTTCTTTTGTTGTTTTATTTTTCATAAATATTTTCTTACTTTTACTTGTTTAAGATTGTCTTGATTTGAGCTATTTGTTTCTTTATAGATCCTGCCTCTTTTACATTTTTAGATTTTGCACCTTCAGCTTTAAATCTAATAACTCTCAAGCTCTCTTCTAGGGTAGCTAATTTCTTTTCCAACTCCCCTCCTTTTAATTCTTTTAAATTTTCTTTTTTTGTTGCCATAAATTTATTGTTTTTGTTCTCTTCCTACTATTCTAGTCTTTACTGGTAACTTTGTTCCAGCCTTACGAAGTGCTTCTTTTGCGATCGCTGGTGGGACACCATCAACTTCAAAAATTATTCTTCCTGGCAAAACATCAAAACAGTATCCTTGTGGGTCTCCTTTTCCTTTTCCCATTCCCACTTCTGCTGCTTTAGATGTAAATGGTCGATCAGGGAAAATACGAATCCAATATTTACCTGCTTTAGTCAAAGTTCTAGATACTACTTTTCGAGCTGCTTCGATTTGATTTGATTTTACTCGTGCTTGAGTTTCGGATTTTAAACCAAAAGAACCAAAGGCTAATTTTGTACCTCTAGTGTCTGCAGTCCTAGACTTTTTGTTGCTTCGTGCAGTCTGCCACTTTCTAAATTTTACTTTTTTCGGTAATAACATAAATTTTTATTAATTGTTTTGATTTGCCTCAGTAGTGTTTTGCTTTTTAGCAAAAATCTTTCCACGGTAAATCCAAACTTTTATACCTATAACTCCGTATGCAAGGTTTGCTCTCTCTCGCTTGAAATCAATGTCCGCGCGGAAAGTCTGAAGCGGGATACTTCCTCTCTTAAGATCTTCCGTACGAGCAATTTCAGCTCCACCTAAACGACCAGACAATACTACTCTTGCTCCTTCTACGCCTCGGACAGCCATGACTTTTTCTAATACTGTCTTTATGACTCGGCGATAAGGCATTCTCTTCTCTAGTCCTTCAGCTATCATATAAGCTACGATACTAGCATCTGCTTCTGGGTTTGTGACTTCTATTACTTCAAGCTTGAAATCTTCTGGACGGCCAAGCTTTAGGTAATCCATCTTTTTCAAAATATCTTCTTTTAGTTTTGTTGCGCCTTCACCATTTCTTCCTATTAAAATTCCTGGGCGTGAAGTCTTGACTATAAATCGTGTAGCTTTTCGGCTTCTCTCGATTTCGATACTTGATACATACATACCGCGCAGTTTCTTTTCCAACCATTGTCGTATAAGAACATCCCCTTTTAGATAGGTCACATATTTTTTAGGGTCAGCAAACCAGCGAGATTTCCAATCTCTTAGTATTACTAATCTATGTGCATATGGGTGAACTATTTTTGACATATAATTACTTGCCTGAATCAGCTTTAACTGAAGCGGTTTTTGTTTTTTTAGCTACTACTTTCTTTACAGCTTTTTTAGCTGTTGCTTTTAATTTCTTCTCTGTCTTCACAACCTTTTCACCTAGTGTCAAAAGTATGTGACTTGTTCTTTTATTGATACGGTGTCCTGTACCCATAGCTGCTGGCATCATTCTCTTTAGGGTAACACCTTTGTCTACTCGCAATTCTTTGATTATCAAATCCTCCACATCCTTACCCATGCCTTTAGCATTTGCTACTGCTGACATAAGTAATTTTTTCATTGGAGCTCCAGCTCTCTTTGCTAAAAAATCTAGCTCAGCTATCGCCTCGCTAACTTTCTTGCCTCTTATAAGCCCCGCAACTAAGCGAACTTTTCTTGGTGATTGTCTGTAATTTTTTAGATAAGCTTTCATATTTTTTTATTATTTTTTCTTTGCATCACCTGCTGCTGCACTTGCTGCTTTTGCTGCTGCTATTTCAGATTCTTTCTTCTTTGCTTCTAATTCTTTTTGCATTTTACCTCCGTGTTTATTGAATTTCTTTGTAGGTGAAAATTCTCCAAGTCTGTGACCTACCATATCTTCGGTGACCAATACTTCTACGTGAGTCTTGCCATTGTGAACGCCAAAAACGAAACCTAGCATTTCAGGAGATATCACAGAAGCCCTCTTCCATGTCTTTATCATAGGAGTCTCAAGTGGGTTTTTGCCTACTATTTTTGATAGTAGTTTTTCGTCCACATATACTCCTTTTTTGATTGATCTTGTCATAATATTGTATAAAAAAAGCTCTCTGAGAGCTTGGGTTTATAATAGCAAATTGACGCAAAATGTCAAATAATACAAGGAAAGCCTAAGCTCCCCTTGTTTAGGTGAAGCTTAGGCTTGTTTTGATTTTAGAGCTTTGTGTTGCCGTGCATTTTTTCTCCGAGTTATCAGAGCTAGGTAGTCCATAAATCTGAGGGCTACTAGCAAGAAAACTAAGGCCGAAGCTTGAAGAACAAAGTACATTGCAAGGCTTATTTCGCCTGATGAATTTTTCATTTAGTTAATTACCTCTATTTGTTATCTTTCCGTGGAAAAGTCACGGCAAGTGCAAGAAGAACAACAGCCGCAATAATTGCGACTAACAACCACCAACCATCATTGTTGATGAGTAAAACATAAAGTGTCATAAGACATTCCTCCTATTTTGTAATACCACATGAAAACAAAAAAAGCCACATTACTGTGGCTTTTTTGAATTAAATACTTTGTGCTGGCGACT
>CAYYJU010000020.1:0-7619 GCA_964472335.1 uncultured Candidatus Saccharibacteria bacterium
GCTATTTTTTCAGCTGCATCAGTCTTTGCAAAAGCTTTTGCATTTTTTGCCATTTGCTCTAGCTCTATTTTATCATTTGTGATTCTCTCAATTTCTCCACTCAAAATATTTGCTGTCATATTCCCCTCTTCTATCACACTGCAAGCTCCAGCACGAGCATAATTAAATGCATTTTTCTTTGAATGGTCTCCATTTGAGGAAGTAAAAGGAATCAATATAGAAGGCACACCCCAAGATGCTATCTCAAATAAAGTGGATCCGGCTCTGGATACTATGATAGTAGCTACCCCAGCAGCCATCTTCATTTCTAAAGAATTTAAAAAAGCTTTTGAAATATAACGTAATTTATTTGGATTATCATTCAATACGACAAAAGAACGTTCACTGACTGTTTTAAAATTTCTTACACCAGTTTGATGTATGATTTGATAATTTTCCAAAAGTCTTGGCAATGCATCTAATATCGTATTATTTATCAACTCTGCCCCCTGTGAACCACCTAATATTAAAATTATAGGTAGTTTTGATTCTAATTTAAAATATTCAAATGCTTCTTTTTCTGAAGCTGGATTTTCTATTTCTGCTCGTATTGGCTGACCTGTCCATGCCACTTTATTTTTTGGGAAGAATTTAGCAGCATCATTGAAAGATACGGCTATTTTTTTTGCAAAACGTCCCGCCCAAAGGTTTACTCTGCCAGGAGCAGAATCGGACTCGTGAATAATGACAGGTATCCGCAAGATTCTCGCAGCAAATATCACAGGAAAAGAAGCATAGCCACCTTTACCAAATACCACATCTGGATATATCGTAAACAATTTATATACTGCATTTATAGCCCCAAAAGCTGTCTTGAATACATCTGAAAAATTTTTCCAAGAAAAATATGTACGCAATTTTCCAGCCATGACTTCCTCGTAGATGAGACCATTTTCAAAAAGTACTTCTTTGTCATAAGGACTATCAGAAATATAATAGAGCTTTACGCCTATTATTTTATCTCTGTCTATTATTTGATTCACTTTTTGAGCTACAGCAATAATGGGATAAAAGTGTCCGCCCGTACCACCGCCTGTAAAAACTATTTTCATAAATTTAAATTATTGTATGTTACGTTGCTGTAATTTTGATATTTGGAGCACCACACCTATAGCTATCAAGTAAATCATAAGAGAAGTACCACCATGACTCATAAAAGGCAGCGGCACTCCCGTCAAAGGAAAAACTCCATTGACCGAAGCGATATGCATAAACGACTGCATAATAATCAGTATAACAATACCAGCAACTAAAAGTCTACTGAATAAATCTGGTGAATTATTTGAAATTCTAAAACCTCTTAACGCAAAAATCACATAGAGTATTATCGTCCCCACACCCCCTAAAAAGCCGAGCTCTTCACCTAAGACTGCAAAGATTGAGTCCCCTTGTGGCTCTGGTAAATAACTAAATTTTTGTATGCTCTGCCCGAGCCCGCGACCAAAAATCCCTCCACCACCAAGGGCAATCAAGGACTGTTGAATTTGATAAGAAGATCCTCTTGGGTCATTTGATGGATCAATAAAAGTTTTCACTCGAGCTTGTAGATAAGGAGTAGTGTAGACAAGTACGGACAATACGATCACAGCTCCAAAACCAACTCCAAAAATATATCTGAGAGGAACACCTGAAATAAAAAGCATAGACATGCCTGTTACAGATATCAAGATAAAGCTTTTTGTGTCTGGTTGTTTGAATAAAACCAGAGCAATAATACCCAGCAATATCACGAGTGGAAGCATACTATATTTAAAATCCTGAACTCTATTTTTTGCCCAAGAAAGCCAAGCAGCAAAATAAATAATAAAACCAAATTTCAAAAATTCTACCGGTTGAAAAGAAAAAAATACGAGGCTTATCCATCTCTTTGCGCCTGTGCCATGATTGGAGCCTAATCCTGGTATAAACACAGCCAAGGTCAAAAGTATAGTGGCTATTAGTATGTATAGAGAATACTGTCTCCAAATTTTATAATCTATTTTATAAGAAAAATACATACCGACAAAGCCGAGACCAAGACCCAAGACTAATTGATTGAAGAGTACTGAATAAAAAACTTTTGGATTTTTATTCAGCAAACCCAAAGACGCAGATACAAACATAGTCACCCCAAGGGCGATAATCAAGAGCAAGGTTATAAAGAAAAACTTGTCTATTTTTTTACCTGTCTGGTGCGACTTCATAATAATTTAATAAAAACTTAGTAATATCTAAAAATGGATCAGCCCAAGTCTGTGATGCATATGGCACACCTTTTGGATTTATCGCGTAAAGGAAGACTATAAATTTTGGCTGATAAGCTGGGAAATATCCAAAGAAAGAATGGTCGTGTCTATCATCATAGTAGCCCTTACCATCCTCTCTGGCAACCTGTGCTGTACCAGTTTTCACCGCTACACTAAAATTTTCCATTTTTGCTGTACCATTTTTCAAAGATTTATCCATGACTCCTACTAGCATCCGAGTGATTTCTTGTGATGTTTCTTTTTTTATTTTTGTTGGTGTTGTCTTGTATTCTATTTTTTTAGAAGTTCCATCATTATATTTTATTTCTTTTAATAGATGTGGTGTTACTAAATTTCCTCCATTTGAAAGTGAAGCCAGTGCTCGCACTAGTTCTACGGGTGTAAAAGCTATACCCTGTCCGAAAGCAGCGTTTGCATACTCAATCTCACGCGGACTAGTCAATATATTTGATACGAGGCCAGAAGTCTCATTTGGCAAATCAACTCCTGTCTTGTCTTTCAAACCAAAAGCTAGTAAATATTCTCTTAGATTTTTTTTACCCAATTTCTGCTCGGCATAGACCATACCTGTATTCAATGATTGGTTTAATACATCTTGCATGCTAGTACCTGGTCCTCTGCCTTTTTTATCAAAGTTAAATATTTCACGTTTTTCTACTATTACAGAGCCTTTATCATTGTATGTAGTATTTGCAGTCACTGCTCCTGTGTCTAGTGCGGCAGCCATCACGAGTGGCTTTACCACCGAGCCAAACTCTAGGACATTTTCTACTAGTGGATTACCAAAAAGTGTCGCATTTTTAATTTTAGAAAAATCATTTGGATTAAAATCTGGTTTTACACTAAGTGCATATATAGAACCATCTATTGGGTTCATGATTATGCCACCGATTGAATCCACGCTATATTTTGCTCTCACTTCAGTCAATTTTTTATCTAAAAATTCTTGCACCATGGGTTCGATAGTAGTCACCACATCTCCCTCTCGTGAATCTTTTTTCAAAAAAGTATCATTGATATTTGAAAAAACTTCTGCAAAAAAATTCACATATGGATTGTCTGTGTCTCTTCTCAAAATAGAATCATATTGTCTCTCTAGTCCATAGCGACCACTCAAATCGTCTCCCTTATATGCCACAAAGCCTAGTGTGTGTGAAGCCAGATCGTCTCCAGGGTAAAAACGCCATTTCTCTTTAAAAATACTTACCCCAGCAATCTTTAATCCATCTATTTGGTCTGCTTCTTCTTTTGATAAATGACCTATTATGTCTTCATAGGGATCTGTCTTTTTAGATGCTTTCAATATAAAATCTTCGTGTTCTATTTCTTTTTCTTTAATAATTTTAGAAATTTTTGTATAAGCATCTTCTACATCTACGAGCTTTTGTGGATTGATAGCTAGTTTGTATCCTAGTGTCTGAGTAGCTGCAGATACTAGTTGGCCATCTTTACGTTCAAAATAAATTGTCCCTCGCTCAAAAATACTAGAAGAAGGCGTAGCGTATTGACGCTGAGCTATTTCTTCGTATGAGCTATTGTGTATAATTTGTACTAAAAAAAGCTTAGCGATTAACACTAAACTAAAAATCAATATGCAAACGAGTATGATTCTGGATCTATGGAGAAAACTAGATTTCATTGCTATTAGCCTTAGAGTTAAGACCAAGAGAAGAAGGGCGTGTAGCGTAACTTGGTGTTATTTCTTTAAATCCCATAGCAAAGGAACTCTCTAGGTCGAGCTTACTGCTCATTGATAAATATGTGGCTTCTAAATCCATCACTTCATTTCCTACTGTGCGTGCTTCTGCTTCTAAGGTACGGCGTTCGATTATATTAAAAATCATATTTCCCAAAAATAAAACATAGAGCAAAGAAAGAAAGCCAAAAGAGAAAAGTATTGTCTTTAATACACGTCTCTCTATATCATTATTATTTATGATATTTACTTCGTTTGTGTATTGTTTTACTTTTATCCCTATTTTTGTCATTTTATTTTTTCTATTACTCTTAGTTTTGCACTTCGAGACCTATTGTTATTGATAATCTCCTCTTTGCTTGGTGTGATTGGTTTTTTATTTATTAATTTTAGAAAACCTTCTTTTTCCAACTCTTTAAAAAATCTTTTCACTATTCTGTCTTCGAGGCTGTGAAAAGAAATTACTGACATTCTGCCTCCTATTTTCAACTTATCAAAACCTTTCTCGAGTCCTTCCTTTAGTGCACCCAATTCATCGTTTACAGTGATTCTAAGGGCTTGAAAGGTCTTTGTAGCACAATTTATTTTCCCTTTTCTATACACTGTAGGCACAGAACTCTCTATTATTTTTACTAAATCAAAAGTCGTCTCGATTTTTGATTTTTTTCTCGCCTCCACTATGCCTTTGGCTATTCTCCTACTAAAACGCTCCTCGCCATAACCATATATAATGTCGGCCAAATTTTTCTCCTCCCAAGTATTTACAACTTCAAAAGCTGTAAGGTCTTCTGAAGAAGGATTTTCTTTCTTGCTTTTTTTTGCTAATTTCATTTGCATGAGCAAAGGCTCATCCTTCAAGAAAGAAAATCCTCGTCCAGAATTTTCCAATTGATCAGAACTCAAACCTAAATCTAAAATAATTCCGTCTACTTTTTCTTTTGTAGCTTTATCTAAAGATCTAAAATTTGTATTGATAAAATCAATATCACACTTTATATCTTTAAATCTGTCTTTGGCTTTCAAAAAAGAATTTGCATCTTGGTCTATGGCTATGATTTTTACAGTGGGAAATCTTTTACATACTTCCAGGCTGTGCCCTCCCCCACCAAATGTGCCATCTATGACTATAGAATCTTTTTTTAAATTTAGACCTTCTATTGTTTCATTTAAAAGAACTGTCTTGTGTATCGTCTGCATATTACTCACCGGCTAATTTCTCTGCTAAACTCTCGGCTTCTTTCTCTGCACCCTTCTTGTACTCTTGCCATGTCTTTTCGTTCCAAATTTCGAGTCTGTCTTGCACCCCTACTACTACGCCTGTATTTTTCAAATTTGCTCTCTCTTTCAAAAATTCTGGTAATAAAATTCTTCCAATTGAATCTATGTCTACATCCACTGCCTGTCCAAACATATTTCTATTGAAAGTTCTCTGATCAGCTTTCAAGAAAGAAAGCTCTCCTGTACTACTACCCAATTTTTCTGTAACCTTTTTCCACTCACCGAGTGTAAAAACAAACAAACATTTATCCAAGCCAGGAGTAACAATTACTTTTTTCCCGAGCTCCTTACGAAATTTTGCCGGCAAAGACATTCTGTTTTTTTCATCTATTGTGTGTATGTATTCGCCGATCAACATAAATTTTTACAAAATTTCTATTATTTTTTGGAAAAAACTTTAAAACATTTTTTCCCACTTTTTCCCACTTGTTATATATTATATTCCTATATAAAAATAACACCAAACAATATCTGTGGATAACTCGTAGTGACATTCATTTTTAAAATTTATATACTATATCTGCCCATCCTAATCGGTCGGCCGGTACACCTCTCTGGTGGGGTTTCCATCAGAAAAACCGCCAGAGAGGCATCCATTGATGCTAATGCATCAAAAAATATCTGATAGCTTTGCTATCAAACATCCCAAACCCCCAAACGAACTTCGTTTGCGGGGTTTGTTAATTTTATTGACTTTTTTTATTCCTTATTTTTAGGTCGCATTAGGGGAAACATTTGTGTCTCCCGTAGTGGCTTATCTACAAGTATAGAAAATAGTCTTTCTCCAAAACCAAAGCCACAAGTAGGTGGCATGCCGTATTCGAGCATTTCGACAAATTCATCATCTGGCATCATGGCTTCTTTGTCTCCAGCATTTATCAGTTTCTGTTGATTTTCAAAACGATGAGCTTGGTCTATAGGATCATTTAATTCCGAATAACCATTTCCTATCTCAGTACCGGCAAAAATTGGCTGAAATCTCTGCACTGTAGCACTATCGGCATTACTCTTTGCAAGTGGTGATATCACCCATGGATGATTTACTAAAAACGCAGGACCAGAAATATTTTTTCTGCAGTATTTCCACAAGCTATCTATCAAGCGCTCTTTTGTATCTCCGTCATATTCTACATTTAATTCTTTGAGCTTACTCTTCATGTCATCGGTGCTACTTGTGAATATGTCTACACCTGTTTGGTTTTTTATTTCTTCGGAATAGCTCACTGTATTCCATTCATCAGATAAATCAAAAGTGTGTCCTCGGCTAGTAAACTCTGTAGTACCAAATACTTCTTCGGCAATTTTTATATACATTTCACGGACTAATTTCATGCCATCGTTGTAATCAGCAAAAGCCCAGTAAAATTCCATATTGGTAAATTCTTGAGCATGCTCCGGGCTAGTACCTTCATTTCTATATGCTCTTCCAATTTCAAAAGTTTTAGGGAAACTAGCAGACATTAGTCTCTTCTGCCAGAGCTCTCCTATAGATATGCGCATATACACATCCAAATCATAATCATTGTGGTGTGTCTTAAATGGTGTAGCCTCTGCTCCACCTGTAGTGGTCTCTAGTGTCGGAGTCTCCACTTCGAGGAAGCCCTTTTCTTTCATAAAATTACGAGTGACATCCCAAAATTTTGCTTTCTTGTAAAATAAATCTTTTATTTCAGGATTCATCAAGATATCCAAATACCTCTTTCTAAATCTTTCTTCTATGTCGACTAGTCCATGCCATTTTTCTGGCAACGGTCTCAAGGTCTTACTGAGCATTCTCCAATCATGAGCTTCCAGAGTTTTCTCTCCCCTATTTGTGACAAAAAAAGTTCCCTGCAATTCTACAAAGTCACCTATGTCTACTACTTCACTAAAGAAAGAAAGTTTGTCTTCGCCGATTATGTCTTTCTTTAATAGTCCTTGAAATGTAGCTGTGCCATCATTTAGAGTCACAAATACTATAGCTCCCTGACCACGGATAGACATGATTCTACCAGCAATCCATTTTGAAATACTATCTTTTGATAAATTATCAAAATCATCTATAGCTTCTTGTAAATAGATTTCTCTGTTTGCTTTTGCTGGGTATGGATCTATGCCTCTTGTTTTCAAGAGTTCTAATTTTTTTAATCTGGCATCTCTAATTTCATCAATTGAAGACATTTAATTATTGTAACACGCAAAACAAAATTTGAGTAAATATTTAAGAGACACTAATTATTTTATAGTCTACAGTTCCATTTGGAGTATTAAAAGATACTTTATCACTTTTATTTTTTCCAAAGAGTGCTTCACCAAATGGTGATCTGTTTGATATCTTTCCTTCTGCCATATTTGCTTCTTCAGATCCTACTATAGTATAA
>CAYYJU010000020.1:7719-13310 GCA_964472335.1 uncultured Candidatus Saccharibacteria bacterium
CTTTTTGGACGACTACTTTTGAGCCGATACCTACAGTATCTCCTCCTGTGCTTTTACCAGAAACTACTTCGGAAGATTGTAAGATTTTTTCAATTTTTGCTATTCGCTCTTCGAGCTTGCCTTGGTCTTCGCGAGTCTGGTGATATTCTGCATTTTCAGACAAATCACCTAGAGACTTGGCGTACTCCAAATTTTCCAAAATTTTCTTTCTTTTTGGTCCTTTTAAATCAATGAGTTCTAGCTCGAGCTCTTTTCTCTTGTCCTCTGTTATATAGTCTATTGTCATGTGAATATAGTATATTTTTTCACGAAAAAGTCAATAAAAACGTTTGTTTTTAAAAAGCTTGTTTTTAGTAAAAATATGTGATAATCTATCATACATGGCAAAAGCAGTAATAAAAGTAGAGAAAAACCCAAACGAAAACAACGCAAGTATTTTGCGCCGTTTTACTCGTAAAATGCAGGAATCAGGCATAGTTCGTAATGTAAAAAAGAATCGTTACAATTTGAGACAAGAATCAAAGCTCAAATTAAAGAGAAGTGCCCTAAAGAGAATGAGCCGAAGAAAAGAAATTGAGAAACTCAAAAAACTCGGCAAGATGAAATAATTGCAAAAAATGATTGAAGAAAACTTTTCATTAATAAATAAAACAAAAGGCAAGCTACCAAGCTTGCCTTTTGTGAAAATAAAAAACGATATTCTGGGAAAAAAATATATTCTCTCTGTAGCTTATGTAGATGAAACTACTTCAAAAAAATTAAACAATCTCTATCGCGGTAAAAATAAGTCTACAAATGTCTTGTCTTTCTGTTTGCATAAAAATGAAGGAGAACTCATCCTCTGCCCGGCTGTCGTAAAGCGTGAAGCCAAAGATTTTGACAGAACTTTTCCTAAATTCTTGGGATTTTTAGTTATACACGGAATGCTTCATTTGAAAGGTATGGACCATAGTGATACAATGGAGAGAAGAGAAAAAAAATATGATACGAAGTATTTCAGTGGGAATAGACATCGGCTCTCAGACGACGCGAGTCGTGGTGGGAGAATTCATAGCAGGAGAAAAAAATCCTAAAATTATTGGCGTGGGAGAATCTCCGAGCGCTGGTCTTCGACATGGCTACATCAT
This sequence comes from uncultured Candidatus Saccharibacteria bacterium, assembly GCA_964472335.1. Classification (GTDB taxonomy): domain Bacteria; phylum Patescibacteriota; class Minisyncoccia; order Phycocordibacterales; family UBA9973; genus UBA9973. Next base: position 8,847 of record CAYYJU010000020.1, read on the forward strand.
CGACTCTACTTCTGTCACAAAATCTTTACACAATGCAGTAGCTCAAGCAGAAAAAACTTCTGGAATAAAAATAAAGAGGGCTTTTTTGTCTGTCAGTGGTGTCAGCTTAAAGAGTGAAAATAATACTGGCGAAGCTATCATCTCCAAAGCAAATGGTGAAGTCACAAATCTAGATATAAATAGAGCTCTCCAAGACGCCGAGGATAATTTAAATTTAAATAATAAAAAAGTTATCCAAGTCTACCCTGTATCTTTCAAACTAGACGGCAAAGAAGTGATGGGGCGCATAGATGGTATGCGTGGGACAAAGCTCGAAATTAAAGCATTATTTTTGACATACTCTGTGCAACACTTGGAAGATCTTATAAATGTCCTTGCTAGAGCAGGAATAGAGACTCTCGATGTCATAGCTTCACCTATAGCCTTATCAAATATAATCTTGACTGAAAGACAAAAGATTGTCGGTGTAGCATTGGTAAATATAGGGGCCGAGACTACTTCCCTGTCTGTATTTGATAATGGTAATTTGATATCAGTACAGACTTTCTCTATCGGTTCTTGTGATATTACAAATGACCTTGCTCTTGGTTTTAAAATTCCACTTGAAAAAGCCGAGTCTTTAAAGCAAGGACATGACACCGAAGAATTTTCAAAAAAGAAACTAGATGAAATCATCGAGGCTAGACTATGTGATATTTTTGAATCTATAGAAAATAATTTAAAGAAATTAAAAAGATCCGAATTATTACCAGCTGGAATTATTTTTGTCGGTGGTGGCGCAAACATTTCAAAACTAGAAGAATTAGCAAAGTCTACACTCAAGCTTCCTTGCAGTATCGGCAGTACTGAAATTTTTGGAAATATAAAAACTAAACTTCGTGATCCTTCTTGGTTTACAGTTATTGGACTTTTAATATCTAGCAGAGATAGTGCAGGATATTCCTCAAATTCCTTTGGAGGTCTATTAAATAATCTAAAAAGTGTCATAAAATCAAGCATGAAACAGCTCATGCCCTAAGCGTTGCTTTTTTTTACCCTAGTGGTAATATGCGTTTATAGCAACAAGTGAGGAGTATGAGCAAAGTTTACTTGCTTGATATCCGAGCACCGTTGTTATATGGTAATCTATATACAAGGTAAGTCGTAAACAAGTAAAAATATGCCAAAAGTAAATCAAGAAATAGAGAGCTTTGCTCGTATAATGGTAGTAGGAATAGGTGGTTCCGGTAAAAACGCTGTAAACCACATGATAAATTCAAAAGTACAGGGTATTTCATTTATTTGCATGAATACTGATACTCAGGATTTACATCACTCAAAAGCAGAAAAAAAGATCCATATTGGTAAAAATCTTACCAAGGGTCTAGGTGCTGGAATGGATCCAGAAGTCGGTAAAAAAGCCGCTGAAGAAACAAAATCTGAAATCCAAGATGTCATCAAAGGTGCAGACATGATATTTATCGCTTGTGGAATGGGAGGAGGTACAGGTACTGGTGCTGCTCCTATCGTAGCTCGTGCAGCCAAAGAACAAGGTATACTCACTGTGGCTGTCACTACAAAGCCTTTCTTCTTTGAAGGAAACCATCGCATGAAAATAGCTGAAGCTGGTCTTGAAAACTTATCAAAAGAAGTAGATGCTATTATCGTAATTCCAAATGATAAACTTTTACAATTAGCTGATAAAAATACAAATTTCAAAGATGCTTTCGCTAGTGCCGACGATGTACTTCGCCAAGCAGTAGAAGGTATCTCAAACCTTATCACTACTCCAGGTATCATAAATGTGGACTTTGCAGATATAAAAGCTGTGATGCAAGATGCTGGTAGTGCGCTTATGGGTATAGGTACTGCATCAGGAGACAAGCGTGCTGAAAAAGCTGCTCTGGGAGCTATAAATTCTCCTCTGCTTGAGGTTTCTATTCATGGAGCACGCGGAGTACTCTTTGCTGTATCTGGTGGAGATGATCTAACAATCCAAGAAATTCAAGAAGCTGCAAAGATAATCACTGAATCAATAGATAAAGACGCAAAAGTTATCTTTGGTACTATTCGTGATGAAAAATTGAAAAAGGGAGAATTAAAAGTCACTGTTATCGCTACATCATTCCCTACTGATGCTCCAAAGAAAAGTCTTTTCGGTAGTATTGGACTTACCTCAAATCAAACTGTATTAAAAGAAGAAAATGTAGCTCAAGCAAAAAAAGAAATCACTAGTGTAATACAAAATACTCCAAAGCCAACAAACGATTTTATTCGCAAGCCAACCAATGTAGTAGAAGATATAATCGTGGATGATGATGCTGATGATTGGAGTGCTGTTCCAGCTTTCTTGCGTAGGAAAAAGTAAAAATTCAATATAAAAAAGTTTAGGGCGGGTTCGCAATGCGAACCCGCCCTTTAATTGTTGATGTAAAAACTATAAGTATCCACTGGGTCCGTAACCAATCTTTTTATCAAGATCGTCACCTCCCCTCTTGTTCATGTCGGCCTCGAAGGGATCCTCAGATATGGCCGCCGGCAGGTCTTCTCTGGCATGAAGCACGAAGGCTTCTGCAATAGAGCTGATGAACCTAGGGTCATGATTAACTATATTCAAGACTCTATCGAGATTTTTATCGCCGATTGCCTTCCAAAGAATTTCATTAAACTTATCTATCTCTTTCTGTCTTCTCATGATTATTCTCCTTTTTATTCTCCCCCGACGGTAACCGCCGAGTCTATGAACTTCGAAACTTCGTTCTTGGCTGCTCTTGTGATTGACATGAATTCTCCCGGATAGACGTACATAAGAACTTCATATTTAAACATCATTGGGCTGCTCCCCCAACTATGGTTAGCCGCTATCAACTTGATCAGTTCATTGTTGTTTCCCTCCCATAACCAACTGAATAGCTTGTAAAATTCTACGTCCGAGTGGTCGACAGGAATATTCTCAATTTCACAGCCGAACAAGAATTCGGTGGCTTCGGCCGCCGGATAGTGAAGTTCTTTGTCGTCGAGAATTTTCATAACGCACTCAAGTACGCTATCATTTTCTGACAACTCAAATCTCCTCCGAAGTACACTTTGGAGTTCCCTATGTTGTACTATGCTCATAATAAGTATGTTGCTCCTTTTTAATTTTCGAAAAACTAAGATCTAATTCTTATAGTTTATACATTAATTTTGTCTTTTCGTCAATATAATTTCAAAAGCTTGACCTGTGTGATATAATGTCATCTATGACATATGATTTGATAATTATTGGAGGAGGACCTGCAGGTACAGCAGCCGCTGTATACTCTGCACGCAAGAGATTAAACACGCTTATGCTAATACATGAGTGGGGTGGACAATCTATAGTTTCAGAGCAAATTTACAACTGGATAGGTACGACTTCTATCTCTGGAAACGACCTAGCTAAAAGCTTTAAAGACCATGTAATGGCAAATACAGGAGAAGGACAGACTCTACAAGTAAAAGAAGGACAAAAAGTAACCATGCTCTCAAAAAATGGTGAGCTTTTTGAAGTCACCACAGAAAGTGGAGAGAAATTTTCAGCAAAGACGGTTCTGATAGCGAGCGGTAGCGGACGCCGAAAACTAGAAGCAAAAAATGCGGATGCTCTCGAACACAAAGGACTCACCTATTGTGCATCTTGTGATGGTCCCCTATTTTCTGATATGGATGTGGTTGTCGTCGGTGGAGGAAATGCTGGTTTTGAGTCTGCTTCTCAGCTCCTCGCTTATTGTAAATCTGTGACCTTGCTTTCTCGTGGAGATTTTCGAGCAGATGAAATCACAGTAGAAAAAGTTTTAAAAAATCCGAAAATGACTGCTATCAAAAATGTAGATATTCTAGAAATCAAAGGAGATAAATTTGTAGAAGGATTGGTATATAAAGATTCTAATACAGGCGAAGAGCACGAATTAAAAGTCTCTGGTGTTTTCGTAGAAGTAGGCCAAATACCAAATACAAGCTTTGCAAAAGATTTGGTACCTCTCGATCAAATAGGCCGTGTAAAAATAAATCCACTCAATCAAAAGACAGAAGTGGCTGGAGTCTGGGCTGCTGGAGATTGCACAGATGTCTTATACCATCAAAACAACATAGCTGCTGGCGACGCCGTCCGCGCTTTGGAAGATATCTATCTCGCAATCCACGCAAAGTAAATAAATATTATTTAAATATTAAAGAAACAAAAAACTCCAAATAATTGGAGTTTTTTGTCGTGGTGACCCTACAGAGAATCGAACTCTGATTTTAGCCTTGAAAAGGCCACGTCCTAACCGTTAGACGATAGGGCCAAACTATTTTACTTACAATTAAACATCTTATCTCACTTTATACCCCCTCTTTCCTTTTCAGAAAAGGCCACGTCCACTGTATTTAACTTGGTTAGACAATAGGGCCATATGTATTAAATGGACTTCTATATATTATATTATTTTTCAAAAAATGGCAAAAATTAAATTTTAAAAGCCG
>CAYYJU010000021.1:0-12593 GCA_964472335.1 uncultured Candidatus Saccharibacteria bacterium
TGCTTAATACTGAGATTGATATTGGTGGGGCTAGTATTAAGTCGGAAGGGGAAATAACTATAAAAGCGCTAGAAGAAAATGCCAGTGTTACTCCAGATGGATTTGAGTATTACCCTGCTACGGCTGGAATTAAATTTAAAGGTAAGGGTTGTACTGTTCCTCCTGATACAAATAATCCATGTCACCCATCTCAGCTTACAGGGAGTTGTTTTGCTAGTAATGCTGTGGCTTTTTCTAGGATTTGTATGTTAGAAAGCGGAGGAAATGCTGTAAAAAGTGGTAGTGATCTTTTAAATAATGGAAGGGGGCCTTCTTATTCAGCTGGTATATGGCAAGTTAATCTGACTGTACATAAGGTTAGAGACCCAAACACAAGAATGCTGCTTGATTGTCCATCAGCATTTACTGGAAGATGTGGTAAGGGTACATTAAATGGTCCTAAGATAGGAAACTGTTCTGTGTCAATTAAACCAGGCCAAGAGGGCTTATACCAAAGATGCATGGCTGCTGTAATGAACCCTGCAAGCAACCGAGAAGCGGGTTGTCGAGCTATGGCTGAAAACAAAAACCCACCATTCGGTCCATGGATCACTTCTGCAAAAAAATGTGGTGTTGTAAGGTAAAATAAACAAATTTAGTCTTTATTTAATATAAAAACTAAATTTTTATAATTATAAATCGTGTTATAATAAATTAAATGTCAAAAAGAAACTTTATACTTTTAATACTCATCTTAGTCTTCGTTGTCGCTGGGGTTTTTGGATTTTTATATCTGCGCTCAGGTACTACTCCTGTAGATGTAGTCAGTGATGGTACAAATTTTCTTTCACAATTCAATCCTTTTTCAAGTGATAATACAAATGAATCGACAAACGGCAAGACTGCCGTAGACATAAACGGGGATGGAGTTCTCTCAGAAGAAGAAATTTCTTTGTCATTAAAATTAAAAAAAATTTCCAGTATCCCCATAGCTGGCTTTGCTGTATTTAGTAAAGAAAGACTAAAAGATGTACCTACGCCTGCTCCAGTAGAGCCGACACCCCAGACTCAGACAGAAGGAGATGTGGCTACTACACCTAAGACAGTAAAAAAGCCTGCAGTGAAAGCAGTAGCGCCAGCGACCGAATTTGCCCAAGCTGTAAGATATGTAGAAAAATCTACAGGAAATATATACCAGACTTTTACTGATAAAATAGAAGAACGAAGATTTTCAGAGACTATCATACCAAAAATTTATGACGCATATTTTGGAAACAATGGTCAGTCTGTGGTAATGCGTCATTTAAAATCAGACGAAGCAACTATAGAGACTTTTAGTGGCACTATGCCGAAAGAAAAAGTAGGGGAGGACTTAACGGATCCAAACGTAAAAGGATACTTTTTAGTAGATAATATAAAAGATATAAGTGTTTCACCAGATAATTCTAAAATTTTTTACTTATCAAACTTTGGCGAGTCTACCATAGGCACTATAATGGGATTAAATGATGGTAAAAAGGTTCAAGTTTTTGATTCAGCATTTACAGAATGGAATTCATTTTGGCCAAATAATAATATTATAACTCTTACTACAAAGCCTTCTGGAGAAGTAGCTGGGCAAATGTATATGCTTGATGTAGTAAAGAAAACCTTTTCGAGAATCCTCGGTAATATAAATGGACTTACTACACTCATGAGCCCAAATGGGAAACTGGTTTTAGTGGGCAATAAAGACTTGTCTCTTTATTTATATAATACAGATACAAAAGTTTATGTGACTCTAGGTGTTAAAACCCTCCCAGAAAAATGTACTTGGAATAAAAATAGTGAATTTATTTACTGTGCTGTGCCAGCATATATAGATGACTATTTGTATCCAGATGATTGGTATCGTGGAGAAGTGTCTTTCTCAGATCAAATTTGGAAAATAAACATAGTAGATGGCAGTACTAATATACTAACAGACCCTCTACTTATCCCAGGCGGGGAGGATATAGACGGCACAAAGCTCGCACTAGACGCAAATGAAGACTATTTATTTTTTATAAATAAAAAAGATTCTTTCCTTTGGGAATTAGGACTTAGATAGTTCCGATATATTTTATAACCACTCTACGACTAGGGCCAAAACCCATGGACTCAGTTTTTAAATCTGTGGCATCAGCTAAAAATTCATGTACAATCCTCCTCTCAAAGGAAGACATTGGATCTACTTCTATGTTTGATTTAAAATATCGAGCTCTTTCACCCATCATATGAGCTATGGCGCGCACGGCTTCTACTTTACGTTTTTGAAAATCATTTATATCTACAGAGAAAGAAAGTTCTTTCCTTTTTTCCATTGGATCCATGTTGGCTTGTGTAGAATTTTTTGCTTCAGTTATTCTGCGAACTAGGTGATTTAAAGCTTGCAATGCTTCACCTTCTTTTGAAATAAAGTGGTGTGGCTCATTTACTACTACACTAAACCATAAATTGTTTCCTTTTTCTTCATTTACTGTAATTTTAGGTGTATCTAATGTTATTTTTTCAACTAAATCTTTTATTAAGTTTTGAATTTGTTCTTTATTCATAATGTTTTTTCTTATTCTATTGCCTCTTTTACTAAAGGATCGTGGCGTTTTGCGTATATTTGCTGACCAACTGCAAAAAGATTACTCGTAATCCAATATAAAGCCACAGCTCCTGAGATACTATAAGCAATGAAAGCTACCACAAAAGGAAAGACGTATTTCATTTGTATATTCATGCTTTTACTAAAACTTTCTGCAAAAGAACCCTTTTCAGTAGATGCACTTGGCTTTGGTTGAGGCATATAATATGCCTGTAAATATTGAGAGACTCCCGCCAGAACTGCCAACAATATACTCTTACCACCTATGTCTAGTACTCCCAAAAACAGCATATTTGTCGTAGCAGGAACATGAACAAAGGAATATAAAACACTAGCATCAAAATTTATCCCTTTATAAAACACGTAATATAAAGCAAAAATTATAGGAATTTGAATTATGAGTAATAAACAACCAGAAAATGGGTTTGTTTTGTGTTTTTTATATAATTCAAAAGTAAGACGGGCTTGTTCTTCTTTACTTACTCCTGATTCCTTTATTTTATTGAGTTCTGGTGTAAGAATATTCATTTGAGCCTGACTCTCTATGGCTTTTTGAGAAAGAGGGAATAGAATAATCTTAACTAAAATAGTAAGAATAATGACAGCAAGTCCAAGGTCTCCACCTGGTATGATTGATACTAAAAAGGCTAGTGCATTTATTAGTGGATGATATAAAACTGTGTTCCAAATATTACTTATCATTAGCCTATTCTATATGAAAAACACAAAAAACGCTAGAAATTCTCCTACGGCACTTTATCTATATGGTTTTTTTGCCATGGATGACATCGTAAAATACGAAAAAATCCTAAATAAATACCTTTTAAAATTCCATATTTCTCTATGGCTTGCTTAGTATATTCGGAACAAGAGGGATAAAAAACACAACTCTTTTTTAAAAAAATAGATATATATTTTTGGTAAAAGTTAATTAATTTTATTGAGTATGTTTTTAATCTCATTTTCTAGTATTAAAACGTCTTCTTCGTGTTTTTTAAAGACAAAAGCCCCCAGTAAACCAAAAGGAAATTCATTAATGAATTTCCTTAAAGCAGTATAACCACGTCTTCTTAATTTATTCCTTTTAGTCGCTAATTTTGCGATGTTTTTAGGCGCAATAAATGATATTCTCGGAGGATTTTGGTTGGAAGTAAGTATGAATTTAAAGGTTAAACTCGGTGATACAAGGAATTTACCCTCTTTGAAAATCAAATCTATGTTTTTCTTATCTACTCTGTTCTTTTTTAAAATCATGGTTTACAAACAAAAACTTAAACTGAAAGCTTTGCTCGTCCTTTTCTTCTTCTTCTAGCTAAAACCTTACTGCCGGTCTTAGTCCTAGAACGGACCAAAAAACCGTGTGCTTTAGCTCTTTTTCTCTTTTTAGGTTGGTATGTTTGTGACATATTTCATATTCTACCTCAAAATCTTGATTTAGGCAACTGGCACTAGTAGATTAAGTTAAATAGGGGAAAGTAGTTTGTGGTTAAACAGTGGGTGATTTTTTTATCCACAGATTATCAACATAGTTATTAATTTTAGAAATGTTTTATTTTTACTACAAGGTAGTATAATGTGGAACACATGGATATAAAACAACTTTGGAAAAATTGTTTGATCGAAATTGAATCAAACCTTTCAAAAGCAAACTTTAGTACTTGGTTTAAAAATACTTCTATTTTAAAAGAGGAGATGGGTGTTATTTACATAAGAGTCCCAAATGAATTTGTTCGTGATTGGTTGATGAATAAATATCATAAATTAATTACAAAAACTCTAGCTGATGCTTATGGTAGCATGCGTTCTGTGGAGTATGTCATCACTAAAATTGAGCCAAATAGACAAGAAATAGAGGTTGTGACTAAAACACCCTATATAAATAAAGAATTACCTCTCCGAGACTTATATATAAACCCAGAAGACAATTTAAACCCTCGTTATCACTTCAATTCTTTTATTGTAGGAGCTTTTAATGAATTAGCATATGCTGCTTCACAAGCTATTATAGATAGCCCTGGAACTAAATATAACCCATTCTTTATTTATGGACCTACAGGATTAGGAAAAACACACTTAATCCAAGCTGTGGGAAATAGTATCAAAGAAAAATATGAAAACAAAAAAGTCCATTATATGACTCTTGAAAAATTTGCTACTGATTTTATAAATTCACTACAGAGCAATAAAGCAAACTCTTTTAAAGAAAAATATAGAAAATATGATCTTTTAATTATAGATGACATTCAATTTATTGGTAAAATGGAAAAAATTCAAGAAGAACTTTTCCATACTTTCAATACTTTTTATGAAAACAATAAACAAATAATATTTTCTTCAGATAAACATCCAAACTATATCCCAGAATTAGCTGATAGATTAAAGTCTCGTTTCGCTGCTGGAATGATAGTAGATATATCTCCACCAGAATATGAATCTCGTTTAGCAATCCTAAAAGTAAAACTAAGAGAACTAAATGTTGAGCTAGAGCAAGAAGTCGTAGAATATATAGCTTCTGCTGTAGAAGGGAATATAAGAGAATTAGAAGGTAGTTTAAATATAATAATATGCCAATATAGGCTTAAAAATAGGCCTTTACCGTTATCTGAAGTAAAAAACTTACTAAAGAATAATATGAAGCCTAAAAAGAATATTGCTATAAAAGAGATAGTAAATATAGTGAGTGATTATTATAAAATAGAAGAATCTTCTATTTATGAAAAGGTTAGAAAGAAAGAAATAGTAAAAGCTAGACAAGTAATAATGTATCTACTGCGAGAAGATTTTAATATTTCTTATCCTCTGATTGGTCAAAAATTAGGTGGCAAGGACCACACCACAGTGATACATTCTTGTTTAAAAATAAAATCTGATTTAAAAAATGATCCACAGTTATTACAAGAATTGGAGCAGATAAGAATTATGTTTAAATAGTGTTGATAAGTATGGTAATAATTATTAAAAATACTGTTGATAAAAAATGAAAAGTCTTAAGTTTTTTATAAAAAAATAAATTAAGAATAAAAATTAAAAAGTTATTATATAAAATTAATAATAAAAAGAATAAAAATAATTATATAAATTAAGAATAAAAATAATTATCCACTTATCAACAGTACTAATAATATTAATAATTTAAATATAAAAGATATAAACAAATGAAACTCGAATGTAAAATAGAAGAAATAAAAAATGGAATTTCTCAAGCAGAAAGAATTGTAGGTAAAAATCTTACTTTACCGATTTTAAATTCCATTTTATTAATTAGTGAAAAAAATAAATTAAAATTAAGAGCTACAAACTTAAGTATTGGTATTGAAATTGAAATTCCAGCAAAAACAGAAAAAGAAGGTATAGTTGCTATTTCTGGCTCTGTTTTAAGTGGTGTGTTTTCAAATTTTTCACAAAATGAAAATGTAACATTAGAAGGAGTAGATGGTAATTTATTAATTACAACAAAAAAAAGCAAAATAAAATTAAAAGGACAACCACATGATGATTTTCCTACAATACCAAAAGTTTCAGGTGTGGATTTTGAAATAGAATCAAAGAAAATAATAGAGGGTATAAAATCTGTGTATTACAGTGCTTTAATTTCTGATATAAAACCAGAAATATCTAGTGTTTATATATATACCAAAGAGGATAATATATTTTTTGTAGCCACTGATTCATTTAGACTAGCAGAAAAGAAAGTAAAGACTAGAGATTTACCTGAAATTTCAGGAATTTTAATACCGTATAAAAACATATCAGAAATATTGAGAATTTTTGGAGAATTTAAAGGTTCTTTAAAGATTTGTTTTAATAAAAATGCAATTTCTTTTTCATCAGACAATATTTATCTAACATCAAGAGTTATAGATGGAATATTTCCTGATTATGGACAAATTATTCCAAAAGAATCCACAACCACCGTAGTTGTATTAAAACAAGATTTATTAAATGCTTTAAAGTTATCAAATATTTTTTCAGATAAATTTAATCAAGTTAATTTAAAAGTTTCACCAAAAAGTAAAGTTTTTGAACTTTCTTCAAATAATAATGATATTGGAGAAAATAAAACACAACTAGATACAGCTATAAATGGGGAAGACGTAGAACTAGGATTTAACTATAAATATTTTTTAGATTGTTTTCAGTCTATCACTACTGATAGTGTGTCTATAAAATTTGCTGGTCCTACTAGACCCATAGTTATAGGGGCAGTATCTGACTCATCTTTTACTTATCTTATAATGCCAATGAATAAATAAAATGATAGAGATAAAGGATTTATTACTTAAATTCAACAACATCCTCTCTTCAGAGGAAAGTAAAATAAATCTTATAAAAGAAGCTTTGAATAAAATTTTAAAATTAGAAATAAAGAACACCGATATTGAAATAAAAAATAATAGTGTTTACTTAAATATAAAACCCATTTATAAAAATGAGGTTTTTTTACACCAAGATGAAATATCTTCTTTCCTAGAAGAAAATTTAGGGAAAAGAGCTCCTAAAAATTTTAGATAAACTATTCTGGTATATCAAGAGAATCTGTACGAATTATTAAGCCAGTGTCTATCGGGTTTACAGGGTATAAACCACCATTTTGAGACCACCAGTTTTGTATAGGTATTTCCCAGTGTTCAAATTGTGGATCATCACTTGGATTTATAGGTTGTGGTCCTAAAATATCTCTTTTATTCACAAAATAAAGAATTGAGTGTACATTGCCTTGCCAAAAACCACGAAGAATAGGTTTTGTTTGTGGATCAATATATAAATCTGGTCCCTCAAATTTTTCATCAGGTATTTTCTTTAAAGCCTCAGTAATAAATTTATTCCATATAGGTCCAGCAAGAGCAGAACCTCCTTTTCTCATTGGTTTATTGTCGTTATTACCAGCCCAGACACCCACAGCGATAGAGGGAGTGTATCCTATAGTCCAAGCATCTTTATTATTATTTGTTGTTCCGGTTTTTACTGCCACATCTCTTCCTGGTATGTTTAGAACTGAATTACTACCAAAAGTAGGGGATCTGGAATCATCCCTTTTTAAAATATCTGAAATAGTAAGAGCGGTATTTTTAGGTAAAACTTCGAGTGGGTTTTCTTTAAACTCTTCTAAAACCCTACCTGTGGAATCTTCTACCTTTAAAATTCCTGTGTAAGCATTTCTAATACCACTATTACCAAACACTCCATAAGCAGAAGTAATATCTAATAAAGTCACTTCTCCACCTCCGATTACGAGAGTAAGTCCATATCTATTTACATCACCTAGAGTGGTTATACCCATGTTTTGAGATGTCTTTAGTGAGTCGGATAAACCAGAAAGATAAAATAGTTTTACCGCAGGCACGTTTATAGATTGAGCCAGTGCGTCTCGTAGTGACATTGGGCCACGATTTTTTCCATCATAATTTTGAGGCATATAACAGTCACCCTGACTATGTCCAGGTAGAGCTTTTCCATAAGCATCACAGGTTGTTTGAAATTCTGTAGGCAAGTCAAATAATACAGTGCTAGGAGTAAAGCCTTTATTAAAAGCTGTAGCATAAATAAAAGGTTTAAAAGAAGAACCTGGTTGTCTAATAGCTGTAGCTACATTAAAGTTTCCATCAATTGCTTTATCAAAGTAATCTCTAGAGCCTATCATTGTTAAAATTTGCCCCGTCTTAGGGTCTATTGCGACCAAGCTAGCATTTGTACCGTTCCAATCTTTTTCATTTTTTAAAGCACCTTCTTTTACTATTTGTTCACCAATAGCTTGTAACTCATAATCTAGAGTAGTAGTGATTTTTAATCCACCATTTTCTATTACTTCAGCACCATATTTTTGTTCTAAATAATCTTTTATAAAAAAGACAAAATGAGGAGCCCGAATACCCGTATTTGTTTGTGGCATAAAAGCCACCACTTCATTTTTTGCAGTATCGTACTCTTCTTGTGTTATATAACTCAATTCCAACATTCTAGAAAGAACTAAATTTTTTCTAGAATCCAATTTATCTTTATTTTTACCAAAAGGAGATAAATAAGTAGGGGATTGCGGTATTGCGGCCAGATATGCAGATTCTGCAAGCGTTAAATCAATAGCATGTTTATTAAAATATACACGACTTGCTTCCTCTACCCCGTAAACATTACCTCCATAAGGACTTTCATTTAAGTAGTGTTCAAAAATTTTCTCTTTTGGTAGAGAATTATCAATTTTTAATGCGAGCACCCACTCTTTTATTTTTCTAGTGTAAGATTTTTCTGATGTTAGAAGTGTGTTTTTTACTAATTGTTGAGTTATGGTTGAGCCACCTTGAGTTTTACCTATGCTGAAAAAATTTGCTATTATTGCTCTAATTATTGAGCTTATTCTTATTCCATTGTGATTATAAAATTCAGAGTCTTCAATGGCTAAAGTAGCGTTTTTTATATTTACCCCCATTTCCTCAAAAGGAATACTAGTTCTTTTTACATCTTGGTTTAAATCAAATAGTAAAACCTTTCCTGTTTTGTCGTATATTTTTGTAGAATTTTCAATTTTTCTTTCTATGAGGGCATGAAAATCTGGAATTTGTAAATTTACTAACCAGATTATCATGACAGCAGAAAATACAGCAAAAGCACCACCTAAAAACATAACGATATTTTTCCAAAACTTTCTATCTTTTTTGACCATTGTTTTCAATAAATTAATATTTTTTCGGATTTCTTTAATAACTTCTTTTGTTTTTGGCATACAATTCAATTATAACAGAAAACCATATACCACATAGTATATTTTTGAGATTTCTCTTTTATTATGATACTGTTTAGTTATGGTAGTAAAAATAGATACTAAAAAAATAGACGATATATTGACTCGCGGAGTTGGGGAGTTTATTGACCCAGATGGAGCTTTTCGCAAAAAGCTCGAGTCCAACCCTGAAAAAATAATAATAAAATTTGGTATTGATCCTACTCGACCTGATATACACATAGGTCATGCAGTTATCTTGCGTAAATTACGACAGTTTCAAGACTTAGGTTGTAAAATAGTTTTTTTAATTGGAGACTTTACTGCACAGATAGGAGATCCTTCAGGAAAAAATAAAACTAGACCAGAGATAAATATGCAAGAAATAATTACCAATGCAAATACCTACTTAAAACAAATAGGTTTAATATTAGATACTACAGATAAAAATAAATACAAACTACTTTTAAACTCAGTATGGTATCAGTCAGTAGCAGATTATCCAGTCGGTACAATGGTTGAAAAATCTAAAAAATGGGAAAAGGATAGAAAAAGATACACAGATATTCGTAGTGATCACGCATTACCTTCTGTGACTTTATGGAATCTCATGTCTACTCTAAGACGGATAACACATGCCCAACTCATAGAAAGAGATATGTTTAAGAAGAGAATAGATTCCGGAGAAGAATTATATATGCATGAGATGATGTATCCAGTCTTACAAGGCACCGACTCTTATGCTATTGCCGGCTTTTTTGGCTCTTGTGATTTAGAAGTAGGGGGCACAGACCAGACTTTTAATATGTTGATGGCAAGACCAATAATGAAAGCAAATAAACAAGACCCTCAAGCAGTTTTAGCTTTTAAACTATTAGAAGGTACTGATGGTAAAGAAAAAATGTCTAAAAGCCTGGATAACTATATTGGTATAGCTGATGAGCCAAATGATATGTATGGGAAAGTCATGTCTATCCCAGACTCTTCTATTGTAAATTACTTTGAACTTTGCACCTTTACACCACTTAGTGAAGTAGAAGATATAAAGAAAAAAATTAAAAAAGGTTCTGTAAATCCAAAAGATTTAAAAATGAGCTTAGCAAAGCAAATCGTGTCTATATACCACGGAGAAAAAAAAGCTAAAATAGCAGAGGAAAATTTTGTGAATACTTTTTCTAAAAAAGAAATTCCAAAAGATGTACAAGAGATAAAAGGGGATGGCGAACTACTTGAAATATTTGTGCCAAATAAATTAACAAATTCAATTTCTGAAGCTAGGCGTCTGCTTACAGCAGGGGCAGTGACAGATATGACAAACAATAAAAAGCTAACTGCCAAAGATAAATTTATTTCCGGTCATACTTATAAGATTGGTAAACATAAATTTATTAAAATAAAATAAAAAACCACCCGTCGGGTGGTTTTTTATTTTCTAGGTAAATCTACTATCAGGATCTTCTTCTTCGTAGTCATCTAAAATAGGTTCATCAGCCAAGAATTCATCATCATCTGCATCATCGTAATCACTCATCTTGAAACCTTCTTCAAAATCAAAACCTTCATCTTGATCATAACTCATAAAAGTCAATTTTTTTTGATATCTTTTTATTAAGCGACCTTGTAATGCCTACTTTGTAACAAAATAAAAAACACTTGGCAATAGAATATGTGGATAAGTTTTCATAAATAAAATATAAAAGTTATCAGGCTTGCTATTTTCTTATTTTTGTGTTATATAAATAATAGAAAAAACAACAAAAGTAGCTCATGGGGAGTTGCTGGGAAGTGTTATTCTAGGGATAAATCATGAGTAGTTCTTTACCAGAAAGTTCGTCTGAAAAAAAACCCGTTTCCGTCGAGTCAAAGCTTGCCGTTGATGAGTTTAAGCACCACTGTGCGGGGAAAGATATAGTTCTTCAACCGCAACCTCCGCAACAAGAACCGACGTTGACTCGGTCGCAGGCGGATGAAAATTGGGCCGTCGAATAAAAAATATGTTATGTTTACAACTTAAAGCCGGTACTCTTGCAAAAAGGGGCCGGCTACTTTTATTTATATTAATATTTTTTATATGCGAAAGCGGTGAGGGCTATAGCTATAGCATCTAGTTCATCATCTACTTTTTTTGAGCTATCAATATCTACCAGCATACCCACCATTTTTATGACTTGGTTTTTATCAGCTTTGCCGTATCCAGTAGTAGCCATCTTTATCTGCAGAGGAGATGCTTCAAAAATTTTTAAATCATTTTTTATTGCTTCATATAATATTACTCCGCGTGCTTCCGCCACATGCATCACTGTTTTTTGGTTTGTGGTTAGAAATAAAGTTTCAATAGATAAAATTTCTGGTTTGTATTTTTTTATAATTTTATTTACTTCATCTCCAATCAATAAAAGTCTTTCAGTAAAATCCAATTTACTAGAAGTTTTAAAACATTCTGAAAAAATTACTTTTTCTTTTTTATCACCTTTATTTTTTTCTAATACAGCGATACCCAATCTCTCATATCCTGGGTCTATTCCTAAAATTCTCATATGTTGTTAATATTTAATTTATTATTCAGTTTTTATATCAAACCCAAGATGCTCATAAGCTTTATTTGTAGCTATGCGTCCACGAGCTGTGCGTTCCAATAATCCAAGTTGAATTAAATATGGCTCTATTACTTCTTCTACAGTAGCTTCTTCTTCGCTCATTGCTGCAGCTATCGTCTTTATTCCCACAGGCCCACCACCAAATTTATCTATAAGTATTTCTAAAAATTTTCTATCAGATGTATTTAAACCGATGTCATCAATGGCTAGCATATTTAAAGCATCTCGCACTATTTTTTTATCCAATTTTTCTTCTTTGTTTTTATTATTTACTTGAGCAAAATCCCTAGTTCTTTTTAAAAAGTAGTTTGCAGTACGAGGAGTAAACCTACTTCTCTTCGCTATTTCATGTAGCGCTTCCTCTTCTAATGTTATATCTAAAAGTTTACTTGAACGGTCTATTATTTTTGCAATCTCTTCATTGGAATAAAATTCTAATCTAAAAACTCCACCAGAGAAACGTGAACGAAGAGGGGATGACACCAAAGCGACACGAGTAGTAGCTGCTATCAATGTAAAAGGAGGTAAGTCCAGTTGTATAGTACGAGCACTAGGACCTTTACCGATTATTATATCTAATACTCCAGATTCCATAGCAGGGTAGAGTATCTCTTCTACCATTTTATTTAATCTATGGATTTCATCTATAAAAAGTATGTCCCCAGAGGTAAGATTGGTCAAAATTGAT
>CAYYJU010000022.1:0-11632 GCA_964472335.1 uncultured Candidatus Saccharibacteria bacterium
TGAAATGTTTACTGTAGGGTATTGGATTGGATTTACAGTAACTGTAGCTGAGTCACTTGCTGAACCTCCAGGGCCAGTACAAGTAATAGTATATGTTGTTGTAGAAACAGGAGAAACTACATATGAACCTACTGGACCATTAGAACCAGGAAACCAGTTTGATGTACAAGAATTAGCATTTATAGAAGTCCATGAAAGAGTAGAGTTTTGACCTGCAGTGATACTTGTAGGATTTGCTGTTAAGTTTACAGATGGAGCTAGTTGAGCAACAGTAACTACTGCAGTATCATTTGCAATTTGTCCAAAGTTGTTTGTACAAGTGATTGTGTAAGTAGTAGTACTTGTAGGATTTACAGTTCTTGATCCAGAAGTTGAAACGTTACCAAATTGTGAAAGGTTACATGAAGTAGCATTTGTAGAGTACCAAGACAAAGTTGAACTCTGACCTGACTGAATGTTTGCAGGGTTTGCAGTTATGTTTACTGTAACTAATGGGATTGGTAAAACTGTAACTATAACAGAATCACTTGCTGATCCTCCAAGGCCAGTACAAGTGACACTAAATGTTGTTGTTTGAGTTAAGTTAGTTATTACTTGAGTAGTGTTTACGTTCTTTGCACTATTCCATTGTGAATTGAATGGAGAAGCAGTCGCAGTACAAGAAGTAGCGTTTGTTGTATTTAAAGATAGAGTACTATTTGCGCCGTATGTAACTGAAGTCGGATTAGCAGTAAGGTTTACAGTAGGAGCAGGTGTACAGTTTTGAGTTGTGAAAGTCAAAGTCTGACCTGTAGAACTACCGTTTACATTTTGTGCCATCGCACGGTAAGAATACTGAGTATTTTGTGTAAGACCTGTTATGTTTTGACTGAAGTTTGAATTGTTTGAAAAAGTCTGAGTAGGGGTTGTGTTTGAAATAGAAGAACCCTGACCCCATTGGAACCATACTTGAGTAGGAGCACCGTTTGGTATTATATATCCATTTAGAGTTGCACTATTACAAGACGGAGTAGCATAAAGACCATTCAATGTTGGATTTTGCTGACTGACTGTCACTGTGACTGTGTCATTTGCAGTCTGACCTGTAGAACTTGTACATGTGATGTTGTAAGTAGTTGTTGAAGTTAAATTACCAGTGTAGAAAGAACCGTTTATATTCTTTGTACCTGCCCATCCATTAGCACCACCTGTAGCGTTACATGATACCGCATTAGTAGAATTCCAAGACAAAGTTGAACTTTGACCTGACTGTATTGTTCCAGGGTTTGCTGTAAGGTTTACTGTAGGAGTACTAGGAGTACAGTTTAAAGTTGTAAAGGACAAGGTCTGTCCGATAGAAGTTCCGTTTATGTTTGAAGCCATTGCACGGTAAGAATACTGAGTATTTTGAGTCAAACCTGAGATTTGCTGGCTAAAACTAGAGTTTACATTAAAAGTCTGATGAACTGTAGTGTTTGAAAGTGAGCCATTTGGACCCCATTCAAACCATACTTGAGTAGGAGCACCGTTTACCACGATACTACCGTTCAAGGTCGCACTGTTACAAGTAACAGTAGCTCCCACGGCGGATGCTGTATTTGCTGATAAAATAGGTAAAAGACCTGAGCCTAATAACCCAAATAGCGCGAAAACGCCAACTGCGACAAACTTTATTTTTAATGCTTTTTTAATGTTTTTCATAAACTTGTTTCTATCATATTTACCTCCTTGTGTCAAGTAAGGTAGCTAATAATAATTTTAATAATAATTAATAAAAAAGTGATATTTTCACTCTCTAAAGATATGACGTATAAAAAGTGTTTTTATTTCATAGCTTTAGAGAGTGCAGGAACGTGGGAGCGTTCTGCTCTCCATTTCCTGCATGATACTTATAATATCAGGAGGAAGCTATCATACGCCGTTGAATATATCCAGCGGTTCTGTCCGAAGCCATTTTTCGTCATTCATGCTAATACGTTCCGTAAGGACGACTGGTGGGATAGCTTTTGGTAGGTTTTTCGGGCACAGCACTCTCAATATGCAGAGTATCGTTACCACTACACCCACTGCGATGATAGCGACAACGATGGTTTTACAACCCTTGCCGGAGCAAAAGCCATTCTTGCCGTCTTTGCCGTTGCGGATAGTGAAGGACTCTTGTCCCTCACATTGGATGGTATAAGACCCATCCCCGTTATCGACATACTGACAGCTTTTGCCGTCGACGCCGTTTTTGATGATGACCTTAGCTCCACCGCAAGTCAACGTAGTAGTGCCGTCCTTGTTAACCTCAGATTTACAGTTGACGTAGTTGTTGTAGACGTTTGTCGTGTTTGTCGTCTTTTTATTGACGGTTGTCACGATCTTAAAGGCTACGAAACGGTATACGTCATTTCCACATGCCCGGAGGCGTAGCGGAACGTTGAGGTTGTTTTTGCTGAAAACGAACGGTGTTCCGGCATGGAATCGTACCCAGCCACGTCCACCCATCCTGTCGGGCAAATCCATGTCAGCACAACCGCTGAACGGGATTCCACGAACGACCTCAAAGTTCTTCACAAGAAGGCCGTTTTTCTTCGAAATCAACGTCGGAACGTAGTTTGGAGCCGAAGTCGACTTCAAACAGTCAACTAAACCAGGGTCCATTTCTGTGCCACTGGTTGCCTTGCTCGGGTCTGACGACCAAAAGTCGGTCGTTGCTTGCTCGGAGTTATCCAAGGGCAACGTCGTCGTCTCAGTCGTCGTGCTTGTGGTGGTTTCTGGTATGGCATCGCATTTGACGCCAGTCTGTGGGCTATAACCCTCTTTGGATGTACAGCCTGCCGGTAACGTCGTCTGTGCTACTGTTGTCATGGGTAGCGAGACGAAAAGAAGCGATGCGATCAAAAGCATCGAAGTTATGGTGTTCATTGTTTTCTCCTGATATTTTCCACCCAATATTCGGTGGATTGTAATGTACAAGGCAGGGAAATCCCACCTATTCACCTATAATTGTAGCATAACCAAATAAAAAAGTCAACCCCCTTATTGACAGGCATTTAAAGTATTATTTTTAGTATTTTTCTTGTCCTCTCGGTAGGAATCGAACCTACATCATAACTTCCGCAAAGTTACGTCCTATCCATTGAACGACGAGAGGATATTCTTACATTAACAAGTTTAAGTTTAAAAATCTAGCTAAAAACCCAAAGCCTCCATTATTTTTTCTGAGATTTTTTCTTTCATTTCTTCTTCCTCTATATTTTTTTCAACTAAAAATGAATGAATTTGAGACGCCATAGAGTTTTCTATGGGTGATAATATTATAGGCATAAAGAATCTCTCGGATTTTATAAACAGTAATGGTTTCAATTTTTCAGTATCATTTTCTGGAAAAGTTTCTCTCTGCACCCAGAAAGACTTTATATTTTCATACGGGTAGAGATTATTTTGGACTACAAAACCTTTGTTGTTTAATTCATATTTTACCAATTCTGGTTTTTTAGTCGCTAAAAAACCTAGAAGCACACCGCTCAAGATGATAAGTGCTGCAAAAAAATAATTATTATAAATTGCGGCAGCCGCGGCTGCAGTAAAGACGATGATGCCAAGCGCCCAAAACCAATCATTGCTTTTAGTTTTTTCTTCGTACTCTAATTGAGACCAAGATATCTTTTCCATCCATTAAGTATAGCAACAAATGAGGAGCATAAACAAGTTTATTTGCTTAATGTCCGAATGATGTTGCTATATGGTAATCCATATAGCATTTTTGCTTTTTACGTGTAAAATTAGAAAGTGCAAAATTCTAACAAGCGTACGACACTGGTTATATTTGGGGCGACAGGAAATCTTTATGCTGATAAATTAGCAAAAGCACTGTTTTTATTGTTTCAAGAAAAAACTTTACCAAAAAATTTTAGAATCATAGCTTTTGCTCGCAAAGATTTAGATACCAAAGATTTTCAATCTCTGACCAAGGATTTTATTTTAAAGAGAGGGGCAGTGGATGAAGATGACTTAAATCAATTTATATCTCTGATTGAATATTTTAAAGGAGATTTTAGTAATAGTGATGATTTTATAAATTTAAAAAATTATCTAGCTTTAGGTAATGATGATTTAGTGGTATTTCATTTAGCCACAGCAAATTTTTTGTATTCTAAGATTTTTGAAAATATAAAAAATGCAGAATTGAATAATTTTGGTGGTGAAGCTCGGATAATGATAGAAAAACCTTTTGGCAAGGATGGTTCTGATGCAAAATATTTACAAAATATTTTAGGGAATATTTTTACTGAAGAAAATATATTTCAAATAGATCACTATCTAGCCAAAGAGACAGCACAAACCCTCTCTAGTTTTAGATTTGAAGAAAATTTAAACATTTCAAAAATCAAAGTCATTTTTCATGAGAGCAATATCGTAGGTGCGAGAGGTGCTTCGTATGACAAAGTCGGAGCTTTTAGAGATGTAGGAGAAAATCATATGCTAGAGTTGCTTTCTTTGCTTGTTATGAATAAAGAAAAACAAATGAATATAGAAAATATCAGAGAGTCTAGAGCAAAAGCTTTGGAAAATTTATATATTGATGACACCCAGAAAATTACTAGGGGGCAATATGAGAAATATCTATCAGAAGTAGGAGTAGATATAAATTCTAAGACAGAGACATTTTTTCGCATTTTCTTAAAATCTAAAGATTCTCGTTTTGTTGATACTGTTTTTGAGCTAGAGGGTGGTAAGGGTTTAGCTGATAAAGAAAATGAAATAACCACCACGACTGTGTCGTTGGAAATTTATTTTGAAAATGGAGAGAAAAAAGAATTTAAAATTCAGCCAGTACCAGGTACAGTGTATGAATCTTATACAAATGTATATAGAAATGTGTTTCTCAAAGACCAGACTTTATTTGTCAGTATTAGAGAAATTATGGCACAATGGAAATTGGCAGATGAACTTTTGGAAAAATGGAAAGATACACCCTTGGTTGTTTATAAAATTGGTATTAATGGAGAAGAAATAAATTAAAAAATGAAAAAAGAAATAGGCTATATAGGGTTGGGTAAAATGGGGAAGAATATGGTTTTTCGTCTATTGGAAAATGGTTGGGATATTGTAGCTTATAATCGCACAATAGATGTGGTAAAAGAAGTAGAAGATAAAGGTGCAAAAGGAGCAGAAAATATAAAAGAATTAATTTCAAAAATTGAGACGCCCAGAATTATATGGATCATGGTGGCTCACTCTGCAGTGGATGAAGTCATAAATGAAGTCGTTCCGTTGTTGTCCAAAGGGGATTTGATAATTGATGGGGGGAATTCTCCATATAAAGAGACAATGAGGCGTAATAAAGAACTAGAAATAAAAGGAATAAATTTTTTAGACATTGGAGTATCTGGTGGTCCAGGTGGGGCACGAAATGGAGCTTGCATGATGGTGGGTGGTAAAAAAGAACTTTATGAAAAATTTGAGGCTACAGGATTTTTTAAAGACACATGCCTAGAAAATGGTTTTGGATATATGGGAGAATCTGGAGCAGGACATTTTGTAAAAATGATTCACAATGGGATTGAATATGGAATGATGCAATCTATCGCTGAAGGTTTTGATCTTCTTCGTCACTCAAAAGATTTTAATAATGATTTCGATTTAGAAAAAATAACCGAAGTTTACTCTCATGGTAGTGTAATTACTTCTAGTCTAGTCTCATGGATGCATGATGCTTATAAAAAATATGGAAAAGATTTGAATGAAATTTCTGGACGAGCTTCGGCTTCAGGGGAAGGCAAGTGGACGCTAGAAGCAGGCAAGAGAGAAAATATTTCTATGCCAGCTATCAAAGCTTCATTGGATGTTCGAGAAGCTTCACAAACAATACCAACCTATCAAGGTAAAGTAGTATCTGCTATGCGTGGAGAGTTTGGGCATCATCCAGTAAAGAGAGGTGACGATGAACCTGCTATAATATAAATTATGAAAATTATAGATATATCATTAAAACTTAATAATGAAACTCCGATATATCCTGACAATGTACCATTGGCTATAAGTGTCCATCATGCTATGCCAGAATACAGTACTCATCTTTCTAGTATTACTCTCGGCTCTCACACAGGGACACATATAGATGCGCCAGCACATGCTATCAGTGAAGGGCAGAGTTTGGATAAAATTCCACTTGAAACCTTTGTTGGTCCTTGTAGAGTAATAGACTTTTCAAAAGAAGAAGGAGAAGCAGTCACCCTAGAATTTTTAAAAAACAAAAATATAAAGACAGGAGAGAGAATTTTACTCAAGACAAAAAATTCTCTTCGTGGTTTTGATAAATTTTATGATGATTATATTTATCTCGACGGCGACTCCGCAGATTATTTGGCGAGTCTATCTGTATTGATAGTCGGCATTGATTCACTATCTATAAAAAAGAGAGGAGGAGCTGACCAGCGTCCACACACATCATTACTAGAAAAAAATATTCCAATTATTGAAGGACTCGTCTTGTCAGATGTAAATGAAGGTGAATATGAGCTTGCGTGTTTACCACTTCATTTTACAGATATTGAAGGCTCTCCAGCTCGAGCTGTACTAATACAAAGATAAAAGGTTTATACTATTATTATGAAAGATAAACAATTCAAACTATCACACTTGTTTCTAGGCACCATTATATTATTAGTGATTCAAGCTACATTGTTCTTTTTTATCCAAGCGGCAAATACAAATGAAGGTTTGATAATTTTATTTGGGGTAATAGGCGCGGTGATGAATATATATGTAGCCATCGAAGCCATAGAAGAAGTGCGTGGACGATTGCAGACTCTAGCTTTTCTATCACTTATAGTTTTAGGATTTATAATTTTCTTTTCTTTTGAGTATTGGTTTCTTATTTTGGTAGAACCAAACAGTTTCCCTGCATTGTCTGCTGATTTCCTTACATTGTTTTTACATAGCACTATGGTTTTTGTATTTAATCCAATTTATCTACCGGCGACAGCAGTAGCTAAAATATTATTTTTGATAAATACTTTAGGCTCCCTGGGTCTTGTATTGTTTATACTTCAAAATATCGGACAACTAAAACCTAAAAAACTACCTTAAGCTTCTATACCTACAGCATCTCCTATATTTTTATAACCATCTTTTTTTAGCAATTCTGTCAACTCTTTGTTTATTATTCCTATTTGTTCTGGTCCTAAAAATATCATACCTGTAATAAGCTGTACTAAAGATGCACCGAGCAATATTTTTTTATATGCATCCTTACCCGTAAACACACCACCTACGCCGATGATAATAAATCTGTCACCAAAATTTTTGTAAGCATATCTTATCAATTCATTTGATTTTTTTTCTACTGGCTTACCGCTAAAGTTTCCACTTGGAGCATTTTTTATTTCTTCTTGGTCAAAGATTTTGTTTTTTCTATCTTTAGCTAAATTAGAAAATATTAGTCCATTTATAAAATTAAAATCCTTCGCTACACTTATGAGCTCTTTTATTTCATCTTCTGTCCTCTCTAGTGGCATTTTTATAAAAACCGGACGAGTGAGGTTTAATTTTTCTAAAAGTATGAGAGCCTTTCTTAATCCAGATGGCGAAGCAATTTGTTCTTTTAGGTTTTGTATGTTTGATAAGTTTGGACAACTAATATTTAATTCGTAGTAGTCAAAATTTTTGAAATTCTCGGCATCTTTGAAACCAGCTACTAAATTTTCAAGCATAGACTCAAAATCGTTGTAAGGTTTATTTGTCGCACCAATACTGACTCCGATAGGGGATTCGTGAATTTTTGTTTTAAAATTTTTAAGTACATTGTTTATACCTTTATTTTTAAAACCTTTATTGACTAATAAAGATTGTGATTTTGGCAGTCTGCCGAGCATTGGCCTCTGGTTGCCCCCGTAGGCTTCGTGGGTGAGCGTACCTATTGAGTGAAAACCAAAACCCACACTAGGTAAAATTTCTACCAAGTCGGCGTTGTAATCAAAGCCAGCTGATAAACCTATAGGATTTTTAAAATTTAGACCTACTATTTTTTGCCTTAGGATTTTGTCTTCATAAGACCAGAATTTTTTTATTAGTATTTTAAATAATTTAACCTTACCAATATATCTACCAAATATTAGAAAAAATTCATGGACATAATCCGCAGGAAAAAGAAAAAATATTGGCTTGGCTATATTTACATAAAAAAATTTACTGAGAGTCCTCATTTCTGTAGTATACACCCAATTTGTACTTGTAAATAAAAAAACACGATTAAATCGTGTTTTTTTATTTTGGCGGAGGCGGTGAGATTCGAACTCACGGTACCTTGCGGTACTCCTGTTTTCAAGACAGGTGCACTAAGCCTCTATGCGACGCCTCCATTTTATTTCTTTTTGAAACTAAGCTCTTCTTTTAGAAGATTCCAACCATGAACAAAATCATGCTTTACATCCACCCACTTTTTCTTGAGTATATAAAAGACATAGAAAATTTCTAAAATACTGATAGTATTTAGTATTAAAAGCGCCACAAACCACTTCCTGTGGTTATGCTTGCATGCGAGCCAAACAGCATAAATTTTCCAAGGAATAGTCCAAATAGCTAATATTATTAATAAAATTTTCATAAAAAAATAATAACAGAAAATTCATTTTTATGCTAGTATTTACAGATTATGAGAATTTTGGGAATTGATTATGGGACAAAAAGGATAGGTATCGCCATCACAGACGATGGTGGCACTTTGGCTTTCCCGAAAGAAATATTGATAAACAACAAAGACACTCTAGATAAACTAGGTGTTATTTTAAAGAAAGAAAACATAAGTGAGATAGTAATAGGGGAGTCTGTAGATTTTTCCGGTAAACTAAATGCACTATCTGCGAGAATCGAAGTGTTTATATTGGAAATTCAAGAAAAATTCCATTTACCCGTTCATAAACAGGTGGAATTTCTCACTTCAGTAGAAGCTAGAAAATCTCCAAACGCTAAAAAACAATTTAATTCCTCGGGGGCTCATAGTAAAGTAAAGCAAATAAAGTCTGGGCGGATAGATGCTTCAGCTGCTGCTCTTATTTTACAAAGATACTTGGACAAAAAGAACAAAAATATTGTACAATAGATAAATGTTCAAGAATTCTTTTGACAAACTCTTTTTTAGATTTTTTCCTATACCAAATTTTTTCGTAACACCTTCTTTTGGTCTTGATATTTCAGATGAATCATTAAAATTTGTGGAACTTATAGTCACTAGAGATGGTATAAAGATGGGTAGATATGGTGAGCGCAAAATTCCTCACGGTATAATCGAGTCTGGCAAGATAAAAGATCCTCAAAAAATGCAGGAAATTCTCTCTGCTTTGCGAAAAGAAGAAGGAGTAAGGTCTGTCCGAGTATCTCTACCTGAAGAGCAAGTATATATTTTTAGATTAAAATTAGACAAAGAAGGTTTGGTGAATGTCAGAGAGGCCATAGAGCTGTCACTCGAAGAACACATACCTATATCAGCCGACGGGGCAATATTTGATTATGAATTAGTCAGTGAAGATGAAAAAAAGATAGATTTACAAATAGCCGCTATTCCAAAAAATATTATTGAAGAATACCTACAAGTCTTTAAAGATTCAAATATCATAGCCCAATCTTTTGAATTAGAAGCTCAAGCTATAGGGAGGTCAGTCACAAAAAAGGGAGACCTGGATACATATATGATTGTAGATTTCGGGCAGACACGCACTGGTATTTTTATAATATCAAACGGAGTAGTCACTTTTACTTCCACT
Organism: uncultured Candidatus Saccharibacteria bacterium; assembly: GCA_964472335.1. Taxonomy (GTDB): domain Bacteria; phylum Patescibacteriota; class Minisyncoccia; order Phycocordibacterales; family UBA9973; genus UBA9973. The sequence continues at coordinate 9,732 of CAYYJU010000022.1, forward strand.
TTAGATGTGGGGGGAATATCTCTAAATAGTATTATTGCGAAAAATTTTAAAATCGAGATAGACGAAGCAAATAAAATAAAAGAGCAGTATGGCTTACAGAGAAATACTGCAAATAAGGAAATATTTGCAGTGCTTTTAAATAGTGTGTCTGTGTTACGAGATGAAATAGTAAAACACTTTCTATATTGGCAAACACATAAAGACGAAAATGGTAAAAACAATACTCCAATAAAAAAAATAATTTTATGTGGAGGAGATTCAAATTTGATCGGATTGGCTGATTATCTGTCTGTGAGTATGAAAAGTCCCGTAGCTATGGCAAATGTATGGGCAAATATAGTAGATACCAAAGAATATATTCCTGAAATAAATTTCAAACAATCGCTTTCTTTTGCTACAGCTATCGGCCTCGCGCTTGGTGATTTTGAAGAAAACTAATTTAAATTTCAATGATTAACTTAATCCCAAATCAAGATAAGAAGAAAATGATAAAGAGTTTTTATTTTAGACTCACCATATTGTCTTTATGGATGCTTTGCATACCACTACTGATACTAATATTAGTACTTTTGCCTTCTTATTTTTTTTCTAATTACAAAAACAATTTAGCAACTAAAAAACTAGAAACACAAAAAGCAGAGCAAGTGCCACTATTTGACCAAGAGACCACAGCAATAATTCAAGAAATAAATACAAAATTAAAATTGATTGAAGGTTCACAAAAAAATAATTTTTTACCTTCAGAAAAAGTGATAAATGCTATTTTGATAAAAAATATTTCCAGTATAAAAATAACTCAGATATCTTATGACAATAATTCTACAAATGGTAAAAAAATACGAATTTCTGGCACAGCTCCTTCTAGGGAAGTACTCCTCACTTTTCGGCAGTCACTAGAAAATGATAAGGCTTTTAAGAGTGTAGAATTACCAATTTCAAATTTTGTTAAAGGTTCGAACATACAATTTTATCTGAGCTTAACCCCAGCATAATATGCAAGAACACTTAAAAAAAGTTCCACTTATATTGTCAGCGATGGTTTTGATTATCTTATCAGCCACTATTTTTTTGTTGTATGAAAAAATTAACTCAAATACTGAAAAAGCCAATATCACAATGGCGGAAGTAGAAGACGAAAACAATAAACGATATGAAGTAAAGTTATTAAAAAATTCTATTAAAACTATAAAAGAGGACAGTATTTTATTAAAGACACATTTTGCACAGAGCTCAGATGTAGTGCCTTTTTTGGATACTTTAGAAAATCTAGCTACAAAAGTAGGTATAAAAGCTGAGACTGCCTCTGTGGAAATAGCGCCGGACAATTTATCTCTTTTAGTGAAAATAAATACATTTGGTAGCTTTGAGTCTATATATAAGTTTTTGACACTTTTAGAAAATTCTCCATATGAGCTAGAATTTACAGGATTTGATATACAAAAAGAAGAGTTAGGAACAATTTTACCAGATACTACTATAAGTAAAGATACTAAAAAACAAAATTCAAAATGGCGCGCTACTTTTAATATAAAACTTTTAAGTTTTATCCCATAAAATAAAATGCAATTAAATTTTTTAAAACCAAAAAAGAATTTTAAGAAGAAAAATCTAGAACTAGGTCCTAGTTTTTATTGGAAGATTATTATTTTAATCACTTTTTTGTTAACTCTAAGTTCTTTCATTTTTGGCTATTTTACTTTTGAAAAAGTGAAAGAAGATGAAAGTTTGTCTTTTGATGGAATTCAAAAGAAGCAATCAATTGAAAAACAGAGAGTGGCAAAAGCCTTAGAGTATTTTTCTGTAAAAGAACAGAAGTCGATTAAAATATTAAGTTCACCAGCACCTGTCGTTGACCCATCGCTTTAAAAAAGTTGAAATAATAAGATTAAATTGCTAGTATA
>CAYYJU010000023.1:0-9195 GCA_964472335.1 uncultured Candidatus Saccharibacteria bacterium
AGTACAAGAAGAATTACAAGAGGTTAAAAATCCACACATAGATAAATTAGCCGAGGTTCCGCTAATTTGGTATAGTTATATATTATAAGTTTAATTTATTAAAAATATGCCAATAATAGAAATACATGGTACGAAATTTCGTATTCCAGAAGGTAGTAACTCTGCAAAGTTTGCTGCAGAATATTTAGAAAAATATAAAGAAAACATGAAAGATATAACTGATGCTGCAAAACATGATCGTATAAATGGGGTAACTCATTTTGAGACTCATAAACCAGCTGGTTATCATGGAGCTACAGAGTTTACTGTCGTGCATAATAAAAATCATGATGGTGGGTATGAATTTGAGCTTAGAAAAAAAGGGCACCACATGATGTAATAAATGATAGAAGAAAATAAAAAAGGAACAATACACCCATTAAACTTGTTGGCCGAAGAGGCTTATCAGGCTTTTTCTGAAATGGGTTTTGAAATTGCCACAGGCCCGGAGCTAGAGACTGAGTGGTATAATTTTGATGTCTTAAATGTACCCAAAGACCACCCAGCGAGAGATATGCAAGACACTTTTTGGATAAAAGAAAAAGATGGAGTACAGAAGAATGTCTTACGCACTCACACCACATCAGTGACTGCACGAGCAATAGAACAAGCAGGCAAAGATGGCAGAATACCTTGTGCTTTTATTTCAATTGGAAAAGTTTTTAGAAATGAAGCCACTGACGCTACTCATGAAATGCAATTTTTCCAGATAGATGGATCTATGATAGGAGAAAATATTTCTGTCGCGAATTTAAAAGGTGTACTTACAGAATTTTATAAAAAAATGCTGGGGGCTGATGTTGAGATAGAATTTCGTCCTAGCTTCTTTCCTTTTACTGAGCCTTCTTTTGAGATATTTGCCAAGTTTAATGGCAAGTGGCTAGAGATGATGGGTGGAGGAATGTTGCACCCAAATGTGCTCAAAAATATTGGTTTGGACCCAGAAAAGGTTCAAGGTTTTGCTTTTGGTGGAGGACTAGACCGTATAGCTATGATTAAATGGAATATTCCCGACGTCCGCCTTTTTTATCAAGGAGATTTACGCCTCAATCAATTTTAATAATATATGAAAGTATCTTACAACTGGTTAAAATGGTATATACCCGACGCTCCAGATGCAAACAAACTTGCAGATATTTTCAACTATCATCTTTGTGAAGTAGAGACAGTGGAAGAAAAAGATGGAGACTATATTTTAGATATGAAGATTTTGCCAAATCGAGCTCATGACTTGCTTTCACATCAAGGCATCGCCCGTGAAGTAGCTTCACTTTTAAATATAAACTTTGTAGACCCTACACCAAAATATAAAGTTCCAACTGCTACTCCGACAAATTTAAAAATAAATATCACTACAGATAAAGACAGGAGACATGTAGGTAGAATAGTCCGCAATGTAAAAGTGGGTCCATCGCCAGAATGGGTGGTAAAACATCTAGCTTCAATAGGGCAGAGAAGTATAAACAATATTGTAGATGCGACAAATATCACGATGTTTGATTGTGGACAACCTACACATGCCTTTGATTTAAATAAAGTTTCTGGTGGGGAGTTGAATATTAGAGACGCTAAAGCTGGAGAAAAAGTAACACTGTTAACAGGCGAAGAGAAAGAACTCAAAAATGGCATGATAGCGATTTGTGATGGTGCTGGTAATATTTTAGATACAGGAATAAAAGGTGGGAAACATGCAGAGATCACTACCGCTACCACAGACCTGATTTTGGAAGCTGATAATTTTGACCCAGTGTTTGCTAGAAAGACAGGGCAATCTTTAAATATTTTTACTGATGCACGAAAGAGATTTGAAAATGATTTATCTCCTACACTCGCACCATATGCCATGACAGAGCTTTCAGCTCTTATTGCCGAGATGTGCCCGGAGGCAACTTTTGAAGAAATAGTAGATACTTATCCGCAAAAACAAACAGAGAGAAAACTTTCTTTTTCAGTAGAAAAAATTTCTAAAATATTAGGGAGCACTGTATCAGTGATAGAAGTAGGGAATATTTTAGAGAGATATAAAATAGGCTACAAAAATGAAGGAAATATTTTTGAAGTTTCCGTACCACCAATGCGACTAGACCTAGAAATAGAAGAAGACATGGCCGAAGAGATAGGTAGGATTATGGGCTATGACAAAGTAAAAGGTGTAATACCAAAGATTATTTTTGAACCAAAAGTAAATGAAACTTATGCAAAGATAGTTTGGGCTAGAAATAAACTCACAAATGACGGGTATAGTGAAGTCATGACTTATGTATTTAGAAATTCTGGGGAAGTGCAAGTGATGCAGAGCGCATCTGATAAAAAGTTTTTGCGTACAAATTTGAGTGATGGACTAAATGAAGCCTTGAAATTGAATAAAATAAATGCTTCATTGTTAGGAATTAATCAAATAAAAATTTTTGAAATTGGAACAGTATTTTTAAAAGATAAAGAGGAGATACATATAGCTTATAACGAAAAAGAAGTAAAAGAAATGACACTTGAAAATTTTATTTCACAAGAAGAGAAAAATTTCGTCGCTTTACCCGCAAGCGGGCAAGGGCACGAACAAAATTTTTCTCTTCTTGCTCCTTTTAAAATGTGGTCACTGTTTCCTTTTATCGCACGAGATATTGCAGTGTGGGTGGGGAAGGATACACCGAATACTGAGGTGGAAAAAATCATAAAAGAAAACATGGGGGATTTGGTGGTAAAAGGACCAGATCTATTTGATTCATTTACAAAAGAAGATAGGACTTCTTATGCTTTCAAGCTGGTATTTCAGTCTTTTGAGCGTACTCTCACAGATGCTGAAGTAAATGAGGTAATGGCTAAAATAGGTGAAAAAATAAAGGAAAATCAGGATTGGCAGGTCAGATAGTCTATATTTGCATTAAAATTTTGGTCGTGTTATAATACAAAAGTATAGATAGAACTATTTTATAGTTTCTTTTCGGACCCAAAAAGGGCCATTTTGTTCTTTATTTAGCCGAGCCCAGCGGAACCTGGTACATAGGAGAAATTAGCGTTTATGGATGCTTCACCCGACATCTCTGAAATGGTCAGAGAAAAACTCATACGAAGTAGACTCAAGGAAGCAATCGAGAGTCGCACTGGTCAAAGAGTCGACGAAAAAATGCTCGATGAACTACTTCTCACAGATAGCCCGTCGCTGCCGATAAGTTTTCTTCAAAAAAGAGAAGAAGCTGATGAGGTCATACATCAAACCGTTGTGATCAACGGACTCAGTGAGCATGGGGGTGTTAACTACATCCTTTAATTTGATCAGAGCATCAATAATAAGGTCGTCGCGAAACATTCGCGACGACCTTTTACTTTTTCCACAGACATACTTTGTATTAATGAAAAATATGTTATATTAAAAATATGAGTAGAAATGTCCAAATAAATAAAAATTTCTCATGCTTTAAGCGAATTATTTGCCCTTCACACTAGAAGGCTGATATTTGCGCTGTAAAAAAACTCAAAACTTACAACCTAAATACCAGCCTTCTAGAAATAGAAGTCTGGTATTTGTTCTTTATAGAGTTTGCTGTTTAAACTCTTTTCATCGGAAACCCCATTTCGGGGTACATTTAGATAATATATAGGAGAGGTGAGTAAAAATGAGCAATGGTATTCGTTGTCACGGTATTGGTTTTTTAGCAGGTTTTCAAGAAACCGAACTTTCAGCCGAAGACGAAGCTCGGCTAGATAGTCTTATCGATGAGGCTTGCAAGGAAAATCCTAACCTTGCTGAACATGAAATTCATGCAGGGGGATGTTCTTTACAAGAACTGTCGACCGATCAAAACGTCGCTGATTAGCGACAAATACCAAGGGGTGAATCAAATTACGGGCTGTGCGAGATTCGTCACAGCCCAAAATTTTAAAATAATATTTTTTACAGGATGGCTATATAGTAGCCTTTTTTTATTAAATTTAGCCATAAAACCTATAAAATACAAGGCAAAATCGACTAGCTTATACTATAAATTTTTGGTATAATAATTCTCATATATGGCAAAAGAAAAAGCAGAAAAAGATACTAAAAAAGCTCATGTTTACGATGCCTCAGACATTTCCGTACTAGAAGGTCTAGAGCCTGTACGTCGCCGTCCTGGAATGTATATCGGTACTACTGGCCCTGAAGGTCTACACCACTTGGTGTGGGAAATTTTTGACAACTCACGCGACGAAGCCATGGCTGGTAGATGTTCTAGAATTGAAGTGGCCCTACTTCCAAATGATTACATACGAGTAGCTGATGATGGAAATGGTATCCCGGTAGGAATTCATCCAAAGACAAAAGTCTCTGCTCTTGAAACTGTGATGACAGTATTACACGCTGGAGGAAAGTTTGATAACAATGCATATAAAGTTTCTTCTGGTTTACACGGCGTGGGAGCTTCTGTGGTAAATGCACTCTCTGTACACGCCAAAGCTATCGTCCACCAAGATGGCGGTATACACATGCAAGAATACAAGATAGGTAAACCACAAGGCAAAGTAAAACAAATAGGAAAATCAAAAGAGCACGGAACAATAATAATGTTTCAACCAGACGGAACTATCTTTAAAGAAGGTACAGCTTTTGATTATCAAAAAATTATAAATCATTTACGCCAGCAAGCTTACTTGGTAAAAGAACTTTTGATTACAGTAGTGGATGCGAGAGAAGCAGATCCAAAAGAACTTGAAAAAGTTTTAGAGAAAAATTATTGGCTAAAAGGTTCAGAATTAAATGTCCCAGACTATTCATTTTATTTTGAAGGAGGCCTTATGTCACTTGTAAAGTATTACAACAAGTTGCAAAAACCTATACATAAAAATATTTTTTATGTAGAAAAGGAAGTAGATGGAGTAGGGGTAGAAATTGCTTTGCAATACGTAGATGATATAGCAGAAAGAATTATTCCTTTTGCAAACAATATTTATACTAGAGAAGGTGGTACACATGTGACAGGATTCAAGACTGCCCTCACAAGGACAGTAAATACTTACTGTAAAAAGAATGAAATGATGAAAGAAGCCGAAGGTGGCTTTACTGGGGATGATGTACTCGAAGGTTTGACGGCTGTCATATCTGTAAAACTTCCTGAAATTCAATTTGAAGGACAGACAAAAGGCAAGCTCGGATCTATGGAAGCTCAGGGTGCGACAGCTACAGTCTTTGGAGAAGCTTTTGCTAGCTTCCTAGAGGAGAACCCAGATGATGCAAAAGTCATCGTAAATAAGAGTATTTTGGCTTTGAAGGCCCGTAAAGCAGCCAAAGCAGCCAAAGACTCAGTGCTTCGAAAAGGTGCCCTAGAAGGCATGACATTGCCAGGGAAATTGGCAGATTGCCAAAGTAAAAATGCCGAAGACTCAGAGCTATTCCTCGTAGAGGGAGACTCTGCTGGAGGCTCTGCCAAGCAAGGTCGCGACAGGAGGACTCAAGCAATACTGCCACTTCGTGGAAAGATTTTAAATGTGGAACGTGCTCGTATAGACAAGATGCTCGCTTCAAAAGAAGTGAAGTCTCTCGTCATAGCTATGGGTACATCTATCGGAGACACTTTTGATTTAGAGAAAATGCGTTATCATAAAATAATAATTGCTACAGATGCCGACGTGGACGGTTCACACATTCGTACACTCTTACTCACATTGTTCTACCGATATTTTAGACAAGTCGTAGAAGCTGGATATATTTATATTGCTCAACCACCACTATATAAAATAAAACAAGGGAAAAAGATTTCTTATGCATATACCGATGAAGAGAAATTAAAGATAATAGGTAAGGGGGCAGAAGTCAGTGAAATACAAGAAGTAGAAGTTGAAGGTGGTGAGGAAACAGAAGACGAAGAAGAAGCTCCAGAAGAAGTAGCAAAAAAATCAAACAAGATACATATCCAACGCTTTAAAGGTCTCGGAGAAATGAACCCAGAAGAACTCTGGGAGACTACTATGGACCCAGCAAATCGCGTGCTCAAACAAGTAAATATAGATGACGCCGAAGAAGCAAATAAAATCTTTGATATATTGATGGGCTCCGAAGTTCCTCCAAGAAAATCATTTATCCAATCAAACGCCAAGCTCGCTGAGATTGATATCTAATGAAACCAAAACTTTTTATCGTTACCGGTAATCAAATGAAGTTCAAGGAACTTTCTCATACACTTGAAGATTTTTTTGATTGCGAACAAAAGATTTTTAATGAACCCGAAATACAAGGAACCCCAGAAGAAATAATTAATCATAAGGCAAAAAGAGCTTATGAAATATTTAAAGGGAAAGTATTAGTGGATGATGTGTCACTTCATTTTGAAGAATTAAATGGATTTCCAGGGCCGTATATAAAAGATTTTTTAAGATGTTTTACTCCATACGAAATAGGAGTTAAGTTTATTAATACAAGAGTGAAAGCTATCTGCTGGCTAGCAATTTGTTCCGGAGAGGAAGTTTTAATCACAGAAGGTAAAGTAGAAGGAATAGTCGTAAAACCCAAAGATAAAGATCATGTAGATAGGCATTTTGATTGGTTTTTCCAAGCTGATGGTACTGACAAGCCAATGATAGATTTTTCAACTGAAGAAAAAAACAAATTCTCACATCGTGGGAATGCCATAAAAAGCCTTTTAGAGATTCTCAAAAAAGAAAATAAATAATTATTTTTTATTTTTTATTTCTTCTAAAAGTTTAGAAACGAGATTTTCTTTAGACATTTGGCCTAGCTGGCCATGGTCTCTAGATTCTAGTGTTACAGCATTTGCTTCTATTTCTTTATCACCAATTACTATCCAATAAGGCATTTTGTTTATTTTCGCATCACGGACTTTTGTACCCAGGTTTTCATCTTTATCATCCAGCTCTACGCGGATATTATTTTCGCGAAGCATTTCATAAACCTTTTTTGCATATTCAGTATGATTTGTACGGACAGGAATTATTTTTACTTGCACTGGAGCGAGCCAAAGAGGAAATGCACCAGAGTAGTGTTCTATTAAAATACCTATAAACCTCTCTAGAGAACCGTAGATAACTCTATGTATAACGACTGGGGTTTTTCTTTTTCCGTCTTTATCAATATATTCTAATTCAAAACGTCTTGGTTGTTGGAAGTCCAATTGCATTGTACCCATTTGCCAATCTCTGCCGATAGCGTCCTTCATAACAATATCTATTTTGGGTCCATAAAAAGCTCCGTCGCCCTCAGCTATAGAGTACTCCTTGCCTGAATTTTCTAAAACACTACGAAGTGCTTTCTCTGCTTCATTCCAAGTTTCAATATCTCCCAAAAACTCCTTTGGTCTAGTGCCAAGTCTAAATTTATATTCCAGATTAAAGATTCCATAAAATTCTTTACAGATTTCCATGATTTCTTTGTATTCTTCTTCAATCATGTTTGGAGCTACGTAGTTGTGAGAGTCATCTTGTTGAAATGATCTACAGCGTAGCAAACCATTTAAAGTCCCAGATCTCTCATAGCGATGTAAACGGTCTGTGTCAGATAGGCGCAAAGGCAAGTCTTTATAGCTCACTTGCATTGATTTAAATACGATCATGGCATTTGGACAATTCATCGGCTTGATACCATAAACTTCATTTTCTCCCATGTCGGCTATAAACATATCATCTTTGTAGTGGTCCCAGTGTCCAGATATTTTCCAGAGTTCTGATTTATTTACAAGTGGACTCGCGATTTCTAAATATCCAAGATCAGCATGTCTTTTACGCCAATAATTTTCTAGCTCTTTATATAAAATTAAACCTTTTGGAAGCCAGTAGGGCATACCAGGAGCAGTCTCGTGGAACATTAGCAGTCCTAGTTCCTTTCCAAGTTTTTTATGATCTCTCTTTTCTGCTTCTGCTCTTTGTTCTAGATATACATCCAGCTCTTCTTTTTTAGCAAATGCGAGTCCGTAAATACGAGTGAGCATTTTATTCTTTTCGTCTCCACGCCAATATGCTCCAGCTACACGGTCGAGCTTGAATGCATCTGGATTTATTTCTTCTGCAGGGTGCTCAAGGTGTCCACCACGGCATAGATCTGTAAATCCACCGCAAGTATAAGTAGTGATTTTTTCTCCACGCTCAGTGATTTCATTTATCAACTCACTCTTGTATTCGTTTTTAAAAAAAGCTAAAGCTTCTTCTTTACTTATTTCTTTATGAGTAAATTCTGTCCATTTTGGCAGTAGCTTTCTCATTTTGTCTTCTATTTTTAGTAGGTCTGTATCTGCTACTTTTTCTTCTCCAAAATCAATATCATAGTAAAAGCCATTTTCTATAGCAGGCCCAAGGGTGAGCTTAACTTTATCAAATTTATATATTTCTCCGACTGCAGCAGCTAGTAAGTGAGCGAGGGTATGCCTCAAGTGCTCTATTTTCTCATCTTTTTCCATATTTCTCATAGTAGCACATTGTTTTTGTTTTGAAAATTGCTTTTTGCTAATAATATGTTAATGTATATACATTATGGTTATACGAATGAGGCATACAAAATCGCATACAAAGAACAGACGTTCTCACCACGCCCTTACAAGTACAAGTTTTGCTAAGTGTACAAATTGTAAGGCTTTAAAGAGACGTCACACAGTTTGTTCTGGTTGTGGTTTTTATAGAGGTAAAAAAGTTCTAAACTTAGTTGCAAAGCTAGAAAAAAAGCAAAAGAAAGCTAAAGCAAAAGCTGCGGAAGTAAATAAATAGCATTAGGTCCTGAGCCTTAGGCTCTAATTTTAAAGCCCTAGCCTCAAGTCCTAAAGTCAAAAAAAATGGCAAATAGGCACCTTTCAAGATCAATAGTACTTCAGACTCTTTTTGAGTGGGATTTTCTTCCTGCGGAAAAAAAGAACGATAGCTCTATAAATGAATACATAAAAGAAGCTTCAAAAAGAAATTTGAAAGAATTTGCTCCTGGTTTGGAGGATGACAATTTTGTACTTTCTCTTGTAAATGAAATACTAAAAAATCATAAGGTCATAGACGAAATAATAGAAAAAGCTGCACCTGATTGGCCTATAGATAAAATCTCAATAGTAGATAGAAATATATTAAGGCTTGGTTTATACGAGCTTCTTTTTGGTGACCGAGCGCAAGTGCCTCCCAAGGTAGCTATAAATGAAGCGATAGAGCTAGCAAAGACTTTTGGTGGAGAAAATTCTAGTAAATTCGTAAACGGAG
>CAYYJU010000024.1:0-9125 GCA_964472335.1 uncultured Candidatus Saccharibacteria bacterium
GATGACTTGGACACACCACGAGCCCTCACAGTGCTTTGGGATTTATTTAAAGATGAAAAAATTTCTAATGCTGACAAAAAAGCTACGGTGCTAGATTTTGATAAAGTGCTCGGACTCGGCTTTGAAAATTTAAAAGAAGAAACTGTGCCAGAAAATGTTTTAAAAATTGTAGCAGAACGTGAAGAAGCTAGGAAAAATAAAGATTTTGAAAAATCAGACAACTTGAGAAAAGAAATAAACTCTCTCGGATTTGAAGTCAAAGATACTAGCGACGGACAGAAGGTTTACAAATTGTAAATAAAAAAAGAAACCTCGGACTTAGCCGAGGGGAAAGTTATATGACACTTTCCAAAACAGTTAGATTAATTTCCAGGTGCAGTAAAGCGAAGGGCTGGTCTATTCTTACCAAAAGAATCATTCTTTAGGTTGTCCCAAAGAATAAAAACCTCGTCGGTTCTCTGGGCGCCATAAATTATGGGTACCCAAATATCGCTGTTTGCCCTGACTACAGTCCCCCAGAGAACATACTCTTTATCGCGACCAAATTTTTCAATAAATTTTAATCCGAGTCCCTGAAGGGCATGGCCATCATTTAGACTTGCAAAGGAATTTGCAGTCCTGGAATTTACGTACTCAAAGATTTGAACCCCAGTCAAAAATTGGGATTCCTGTGTAGCGCAATACCAAGCAGAGAGATGATCGAGTGAATATTCACCACTGCGTAAAGTCTCCACCCACGGATCAACTACTTCCCCTTTTAGCCAACTCGGAAATAAATGGTCTGGCGATCTTTCTCGGTCGATTCTGATATCGACCCTTCCAATCATAGACATAGTGTCACCACCTATTTTTAGATTTTAGAATCAAGTAACAATTCCAACTTAATTTATACTTTACTTAGGGTACTTAGTCAAACACGCTAAATTTATTTCCTAAATTTATATCCAATTAGTTTAAATGCGAGCTTGGCTACTAAGAAATTGTAACCATGAAATCCAGGTGTAGGTATCGGAGAACATTCTGCTATGTCAGCACCGACTACATTTTTTTCGCGAGTGACTGCTTCAAATATTTCCATAGCTTGATACCAAGATATTCCTCCTGGCTCTGGTGTGCCTGTGGCTGGCATCGTAGACACATCAAATACATCTACATCAAAAGATATGTACACATTTTCTCCGAGCTGTGAAAGAATTTTTTTCAAATCATAAGTATTGCCGTAATTTACTTGGTCTTTGTTTATATATTGTTGTTCCCCTAGTGAAGTATTTCGTGTACCTACCCAGACAATATTTTTTATACCGTGGTTGTCTTGGCATCGTCGAGCAGCGCACGCATGAGACCATTTTGTATCCCCCCATTCTTCACGCATATCTGTGTGTGCATCAAAATACAAAATAGATAAATCTGGATATTTCTTTTTATATTCCCCTACCAATGCTGGAGTGATAGCGTGCTCGCCACCTAGGCTGAGTACAAATTTATCTGTAAGTGGTGCGACAGCGCTAGCAATTATCGGCTGAGCTGTGTCCGCATTGCTAGAGTTCAATCCCTCTGGAAGTTCCACAAAAGGCAAAGTCTTTATCTTTACTTTGTCTGGCAATTCATAGCCGAGCTCGTGGTCATATAGCTCTACTTGCTGTGAAGCTTTGATAATTGCCTCTGGGCCTTTGCCTGTGCCTTTGCCGTAGCTCACTGTAGCTTCTAGTGGTATAGGTAAAATAAAAACATCTGCCTCTTCTTTTGGCATGTCATCTATTCCTAAAAAATTGTTTGGTGTTGTTTCGTCTGTCATGTTATTTAGTATACCAAAGTATAATTTTTTTGCGATGTATAATAATCGTAAGCCCTAAATTTAAAACTATAAGCCAAACTCCAAAAGAATATATTGAAAAAGACCAAGTTTTTATTATAAGTAGTCCAATAACATTTGAAACTACGGCTCCTATGTATGCTGAGCTGGATTCTGTCTCGGGAAACTTCCATGATTTTACGATAGTTGGAATAGAGGCCAGCATATCACTAAGTAATGCAAATATTATTGATAATCCTAGGTTTTGAGTAGCTACATAGCAAAGTAAAGCCACGATAGCGAGCAAACCACAATATATATCAAAAGTAGTCATTTTCCAATAATTATTCTTTTTTAAAAGAGCTGCAATTATAATTATAAGTGGACCAAAACCAGCCATAAATATCGGCAATATAGACAACCCTGCGCCAGCTTTGATTTGGAAAAATACTGCGATAAAAGGAGCCAGCATCCAAACAAACCAAGTGACTAGGTTTGGCCTAGCTTCACCCCTCGCTATACTTCTTATGTAAAAAATCTGCCCTACTAAGTTCAAGGCTATGGCAAAGAAAATTATGTATTCAGGTAACATAAAATTTAAACTTTACTTATTTTGCAAAAACATGTTTTCATATTTTTTAGTTAGAATTGTGTTGGTATCTTCTTTAGAAACTCCTTCACTTGCTTCTTGCCAATCTCCAGCTTGTGTATAAGCTTCATCTACTCTTATTGTTTGTGGATCTTTACTTTTTTTATAATTTAAAACAGGTAATAATATTTCTGATGCAAAACCTATTCTGGAGTGATGCCCCTTTGAAGCTTTTTTTGTATCTTCATTGTTTATATTAAAACAATATACCATTTGTGTCGGCTCTAACCCTCGCAATATCACACGAAACCCATCTTTAAAATCTGTGCCATTTTTATCTTCATTACCACCAGATGGATATATTAATAAAACACCTCCATTCTTAATATGATCTTGTATTCTTTTAAAAATTCCAATATTTTTTGAGGGATCTTTCTCATTTGGAAAAAAATATTTATCAGCTACCTCAACTGGCAATAAATTAAAATAATTTTTATTTATCATAATTTTAACATCATCACGTTTAATTACACTCAAAATCAAAGCTGTATCTGCCCACCCTGGGTGATTGGAAATTATTACACCTGACTCTGAGTTTAGATTAGATCTCATTGTATTAAGTTCAGGATTATTTTCCTGTAAAAAAGATGGATTTAAGTCAAGTTGTTCTAAGTGTTTTAGTGCAAGTTCTTTACTTTTTGATAGTCTTTCTAGGAGAAGTGAATTGGTTGTCCTACTTGAAAAATTTTCCCTAAAAACTTTTTGGGCTTTTTCTTTGATATTGTTTGGTAATTCCCCCATTGATTCATTCATGATAGAAACTATTATATCCCCTCTTTTTTAAGTTCTTCTATTATCTCGCGAGATTTGCGAGAAATTTTTGTAGGCATTTTTATATTTAGCTTTATGAGCAAGTCTCCTCTTTTGTTTTTACCCATTGGCACACCTTTGCCTCTTACACGAAGAATCTCATTTATAGACACACCTTCAGGGATAGTGACTTCTATTTTTCCATCTAAGGTCTCTATGGGATATTTCATACCGAGTAATGCGTCGGAGAGCTTTAAATTCAAACTCATCACCAAGTCATGACCTTCACGAGTAAACACAGCGTGAGGTGCCACATTTATTTTTATATACAAATCTCCTGTAGTACCTTTTGATACTGCTTCACCCATACCTGTCATGCGAATCATCTCACCATTTCTTATTCCCGCTGGAATTACTATTGAAACTTCTTCTTCTCTGCGAAGCACACCGGGTCCCTTACATGTATCACATTTTTCTTTTGGAACTTCACCAGATCCATGGCAGTTATCACAAAGTTTTGTACTTGATATAGTGCCTAAGAAAGAACGCTTTGCTTCATGTATCTTTCCTTGACCATTGCAAGTCTTGCAAGTCTCCATCTTTGTACCAGATTTTGCACCGGAACCTTTACATGAAAGACAGCTAGATGTCTTGGTGATTAAAATTTTTCTATTTGTACCAAAAATTGAATCAGCAAATGTGATTTGTATTTCAGTAGAAATATCTCTTCCTCTTCTCTGTTGTGGTCTTCCACCTCCAAAGAAATCACTAAAGATATCATTTAAATTTCCAAAATCAAATTCTGCTCCACCTCCACCGAAACCATTTTGGAAACCACTAAAATCAAAACCATCAAAGCCACCTTGCTGGCCCCCATAAGGATTTCCACCCATGTTTTCATATCCTGCTCCGAATTCATCGTACTTTGAACGCTTACTGTCATCAGACAATATCTGGTAAGCTTCATTTACTTGTTTAAATTTGGCTTCATTGCCCTCTTTTTTATCAGGGTGATATTTATGCGCCAACTTATAAAAAGCCTTCTTGATTTCTTCTTTGGAGGCACTCTTATTAACGCCTAAAATTTCATAATAGTCTTTATTCATAAGGTTATTTAGGAATTATATCATAGGTTCAGCTTCTTGTGAAGACTGAGTACTATTTATATCATCTTTTGTTTTTCCTTCAATTATTTTCTTTTCTTCGGCACTTCGGATGATTGTGGCTTCTTCTTCGGCTATCAATTTTGCAGCATCATCTTTTGAAATAGAATATTTTCTTCTAGATGCTGCTATTATTTCTTCTCTGTATGATGGATGTGTCGGTGGAAGAATTTTTAAAGTCTCTGCAGAAAATGGATCATAAGATTCTCCATCTATTGTCATCTTTATATAAATTTCTCCGACGGCGAGGTTTATCATATCTTTCACATCGAATATAGGTGCGAATTCTGGTTTTAATTTTACTGCATCTTCACCACCTACACGGAAACAAATAAGGGCTCCGGTATTTCCTAGGACTGCTTGCTGGACTTTTGGTATGAGCTGGCCTACATACTGGTGAGCGATAGTGAGGTTTAGTCCGTATTTACGAGCCTCAGATAAAATGTTTTCGAAAGTGTTCGTCACCACATTTTGGAACTCGTCTACATATAGATAAAAGTCTACACGATCTTTTTCAGGGATACTGGCACGCTCCATCCCAGCTTGTTTTATCTTTGTCAGGAACATGGAGCCTAGGAAAGATGAGTTTTCTTCACCGAGGCGACCCTTGGAAAGATTTATCAAAATTATTTTTCCTTCATTCATTAATTTTGAAATATCTATTTTGTTTTGTTTTTGTCCAAAGATATTGCGCAAGAGTGGATCAGATAAAAATTGTCCGAGCTTGTTTACGAGTGGGATGATAGCGTCTGTATCAAATTTTTCAGACCAATCAGCAAATTCTATGGCAAAGAATCTTTTTACCATGTCGTCGGTGATATACTCCACGACTTTCTGTCTGTAGTTTCTGTCTGTAAGCATGGATATCATTCCACGCATTGTGGCATGTGGGTAGTCTAGCAACGCCAAGCATGTAAAACGAAATACATGCTCTAGTCTAGGAGTCCAGTTTGCACCGAATTGTTTTTGAAAGACTTCGATAAGACCTTGGGTCAGTTGAAATTTAAAAAGTGGGTCCACATTTGCGAGCGGGTTGAAGGACGCCGGAAAATCCACATCTGTCGGATCTATCATACACACATCTTCTATGCGCTCTCTTGGTATATAGTCGAGCATGGCGTCTATCACATCTCCGTGCGGGTCAATCAGACAAAGTCCATGATTGTAAGAAATATCTTGGCGCAAAAATAGCTCCATCAATTTTGTCTTTCCTACTCCAGACTTTCCTATGATATATAGGTGTCTCCTTCTATCTATTCTTTTTATACCAAAAACGAATTTTTTTTCTTCGAGAGAAGCTACATAGTTCGTACGCCCAATAAAAGAAACCTCCTCGGGTTTTACTTTACCAAAAACTGGAAGCTCTGGTGGTGGTGGACCGTATTTTATTATTTGTACTCGATTTGGTTTAGGCATAATTTTATTCCTCTAAAATTTTTCGTAGTACTTCTTCGGGTACTTCTTTTATGTTTCCTTGAGTAAGTGGTGGCTCTGTCCCCTGTTTTTCTGCTGATGACGCGACTCCAGCTATTAGATTTTTTAATTTATCTTTATCTTCTGTGGTCGCAGATTTATCTTTTTGGGGTGCTATATCTTTTATTTTATTTTTCAAAACATCCAAAGATACAGGCTCGGGCTCAGGTTTTTGTACAATTGGAGCAGGTGCAGGTGTAGGAGGTTTGGGTATAGAAAAAGCTTTTTTTAATGCTTCTTTTAATCCCAAGTTAGGTGCTGGTTTATTTTTAGGAATTATTTTAGTTTCTGTATGGTGATCTTGCCTCTCTGGGTATCTGTCTTCATTTGCCCTGGTCTCTTTTGTGCCTACTGGAGCTTTTACGGTAAACTCTATCCCAAGGTCAGCTAAAGGTTTGAAAAATTTATCTTGGTCTTGATTTATTTGTTTTATAGAACCCTTGATTGGTTTCAACTCACCAGATTTTATTTTAGCTATACAGTCTTTACAATACACTGGTCTACCTGGCTCAGGTTTAAAAGGAACAGTCCTCTCTTGTTTACATATAGAACATATCACTGGGAATTTACCTGCTATGCCTGTGGCCATACCTAGTCCGTCTGTATCACTGCCTAGAGACATGCCGCTCCATTCATTTATTTCTCTCTCCACATCTTCTTTGGATCTACAGTAAAGCTCACGGGAAGAATTGATGACTGCATCTTCTATCTCTTTATTTCCAGACTTTACCATCGGAGGCAAAGTCTTTGCTGAAAAAGGACGAGATGTGATGCCATCTATCATGAGCTTTAAATATATTTTATAGTTTGGCAAATTCACGATATCACTCGGAGTAAATTCTGGTTCAAATTCTTTTTCCAAAAATTCTGCGTCATCAGAGCCGACTCTAAACACTATCATCGTTCCCACGTTGCCGAATACTGCATCTCGTACTGCTGTACTTTTATCTGACACTAGCTGAGCTGTGTATTGGTGAGCCACGGTCAGGTTTAATCGGTATTTTCGAGCTTCGGACAAAATACTCGCGAAAGCATCTGTCACGAAGTTTTGGAATTCGTCCACATATAGATAAAAGTCTTTTCTTTCATCCTCTGGAATACGCACGCGTTCCATGGCAGCGAGCTGAATCTTGGTAATTATCATTCCTCCGAGGAGGGCTGAGTTGTCTTCACCTATTCTTCCTTTGGACACATTGACGAGGAAAATTTTTCCTTCGTTCATCATGTCAAAAATATTTATCGTACTCTTTTGCTGACCGACGACATTTCGAATTATAGAAGTAGATAAAAATTGACCGACTTTATTTTGAATCGGAGCGATGGCTTCATTTCGAAATTTATCTTGCCACGCTTCATACTCGTGCACCCAAAAAGCTTTGATGACTGGATCTTTCAAGTTTGCAATTATCTTTTGACGATAATCTTTGTCTACGAGCATACGAGGAATACCAAGCATCGTAGAACCTGGAGTATCTAGTAATGCCAAAATAGTATTGTTTAAAATATATTCCATTCGAGCACTCCAAGCATTTGCCCAAATCTTTGTGAAGATACCCATGAGCCCTGAAGCCACTAGATGCTTGTATTGTGGGTCAACTAGCTCGAGCACATTGAAACCAATATGATGCTCGGCATCTGCAGGGTTGAAATAAATCACATCTTTGATTCGGTGAGGAGGAATAGCAGATAAGACAGCTTCCACATTTTCTCCGTGAGGGTCTACGAGACATACTCCATCCCCATTTTGGATGTTTTGGATTATCATGTTGAACATCAATACAGATTTACCTGTACCAGATTTTCCGAGCAGGTAAACATGCTGACGCCTGTCTTTGCGCTTTATACCAAAGAGCTGATTTTTATCTCGGTAAGTAGTAATTCCAAGATAAGTAAGTTCTCTATTAAAAGGCACTTCTGGGATTTCCATATAGTATTATTTTACAACAAAAACAAAGAAAAATACAGAAAACAAAAAGCCCCGCGGTATACCGCGGGGCTTTTTTAAATTACGCTTTTGGAGCCTCACCTTCTGGTGGAATATCTCTAGCTTCAGCGTCTTTTGCTTTTACTTCTTCTGGTTGAGGTTCAGCTGTAGTGCCTGTCTCTGGTGTAGCTCCAGCTTTTTGCATAGCTTCACCAATCTTTGACATCTCACTTGAAAGCTCTTCTGTCGCTTTCTTTATAGCTTCTCCGTCTGTGCCATCTTTTACTCCGCGAAGTGCAGTGATTTTTGCTTCCACTTCAGTTTTCAATTCAGCTGGAATTTTATCTCCATTATCCTTGATGGCTTTTTCAGCAGTGTAAATTATCATCTCTGCAGTATTTTTCATATCTACTACTTCTTTTTTCTTTTTATCTTCTTCGGCATGAAGCTCGGCATCAGCCTGCATCTTCTTTATATCTTCATCTTTCAATCCAGAGCTTGCTTCGATTTTGATAGATTGAGTCTTACCACTAGCTTTATCTTTTGCAGTCACATTTAATATTCCGTTTGCATCCACATCAAATGACACTTCGATTTGTGGCATACCTCGTGGTGCTGGTGGCACTCCATCCAAGATAAATCGGCCTAGAGATTTATTGTCACTTGCCATAGGGCGCTCGCCTTGGACTATGTGAATTTCTACACTTGTCTGATTGTCAGCTGCTGTAGAAAATGTTTGAGATTTGTTTGCTGGAATAGTAGTATTTCTCTCGATTAATTTTGTAGCTACTCCTCCCAAAGTCTCTATACCTAGAGATAATGGAATCACATCGAGCAAAAGCACGTCTCGTACATCTCCTTGCAATACTCCAGCCTGCACTGCAGCACCGAGGGCCACGACTTCGTCTGGGTTTATAGAAAGGTTTGGAGTCTTACCAAATACTTTTTTCACTTCTTCCACAATCTTTGGCATTCTAGTCTGACCTCCGACCATGATTATTTCATTCATGTCTTCCATCTTAAAACCAGAAGCTTGCATTGCTCTTTTTGTAATCTCTATAGAGCGAGTGATATATTCATCAGCGATAGCTTCCAGTTGAGCACGAGTCATTTTTAGCAATAAGTGCTGTGGGCCTGCTTCTGTAGAAGTGATGAATGGAATATTTATTTCTGTTTCTATAGAAGTAGAAAGTTCTATTTTTGCTTTTTCTGCTGCTTCATCTAGGCGTTGTAATGCGAGCTTGTCATTTCGTACATCTACTCCTGAAGTCTTTTTGTATTCTTCAGCAATCCAAGCGATAATCTTGTGATCTATATCACGACCTCCTAGGTGACTGTCTCCATCTGTAGATTTTACTTCGATGACATCGTCCC
>CAYYJU010000025.1:0-7845 GCA_964472335.1 uncultured Candidatus Saccharibacteria bacterium
GGGATCGAACCTACGACCAATCGCTTAACAGGCGACCGCTCTACCGCTGAGCTACTCCCGAATTTAAAAAAGAAAAAACACCTACAGTGTTTTTTCTTGTGGACCCTACAGGACTCGAACCTGCCACCTCCTCATTGCAAATGAGGCGCTCTAGCCAGATGAGCTAAGGGCCCAGATAAAACCATTTTATAGTATTCTAGCAAAAATGCAATATCTAATAATACCTCTCTATGTTTCTCTTGTGTTCTTCGTATGTTTTAGCACAGTGTATCCTGCTTTTCTTGTCGTGTAAATAAAAGATACAATCTGTCTTTTGAGGATTATAGGCTGCCTCCATAGCCGAAAGTCCTGGGTTTGCGATAGCTCCGGGTGGAAAGCCATTGTGCATATAAGTATTATAATCTGAATCTATCTTCTTATCTTCGGACTTTACTCTTCCCCACCAACCATCTTCCTCATTTCCTTTAGCATACTGCAAGGTCGCATCCATTTGTAGCTTCATGCCCAAAAAAATACGATTCCAAATAATACCAGATATTAATTTCATATCATCTCTACCATTTGATTCTCTTTGA
This sequence comes from uncultured Candidatus Saccharibacteria bacterium, assembly GCA_964472335.1. Taxonomy (GTDB): domain Bacteria; phylum Patescibacteriota; class Minisyncoccia; order Phycocordibacterales; family UBA9973; genus UBA9973. The sequence goes on from CAYYJU010000025.1 coordinate 576, forward strand.
ATTATAGAGGCTATAGTCACCACGGCGTCTTCGTTTATTATGTCTTTAGATTTTGGTTTTTTTATTTTCTCTGCTTGCTTAGAAAACTCTTCAAACATAGTGTTGCTCACTTCTATGGGGTTGCTATCTTTATCTATGAGATAAGTTTTTGGGAAATATCTGCCCTCTTTGTCTTCTGTATTTAATGCTAGGTGAGCATTTATAAAATCATTCTTTTCTTTTTCATCCCACCCGAGTTTTTCACCTACTATTTCTGCTATTTGTTCTTTGCGTAAGCCTTCTTCTACTCTCACTATTTTTACATATGGATTTGCCAAGTTTACATAAAAAGATAATTTAGTGAGTAAGTCTGGAGTAAAACCAAAATGAAAAACAGAATAGAATACCACGCCCACTACTAAAATAAATGTAGCGAAAAAAAACTTAAACTTTCTATTTTGAAGAAATTTACCATTTGCTAGAATTTTTCTTTTTTTCATATATTAAAATAATTATAGCATAAAAAATCACCCGAAAATAACAAAAGCCCACCTTGCGGTGGGATTTTGCGGCACATACATTGTTTACGATAAATGTAAGAATCACTCCCTACACTCACTCTTATATACTATCATACTTCACAAAAAAAAGCAAGTGTGGTAGATTAATTAGGTAGGTATTGGATAACTACCCCGACCTTGGTCGCGGGAGGAAAGTCCGAACACACAGCCCTTTTGGGGTTAAACGTAGCGGGTAATCCCCGTCGCCGGCAACGGTAGAGGTGCGAACAGAGACGAGCTCCTTTAGTGGAGGTGAAACGGCAAAATCCTTACGCGTGTGCAAGATCGTGCCCCGATTGTAAAATCGTGGGAGAATCGCTTGAGCCTGTGAGTAATTGCAGGCCTAGACAAATTGTTATCATTTCAACCTTGGTTGAAAACACAAAATTCGGCTTATAGATACCTACAACAAAATGAAAATCCCCTCCAGTAATGGTGGGGATTTTCTCTTTTTGATAGAAATATTTATTCAAAACTCACCTTATCTCCTTCTTTCAAATTATATTTATCTGAAAAACCAGATACTAATTCGAGGACATATTTTGAATTTTGCTCCCCACCAAAAGTTTCTGGATATGATTCTGGGCTGGCATTTTTTTGTATATATACTACTTTTTGATTTTCATCTATCCAGATTATATCAATCGGGAAATTCATTTCTTTCATCCAGAATTTATACTTATCTACATTCTCAAAAACGAAAAGCATACCTTCGTCTTCTTTTAGTATGGTCCGTCCTGATAAACCTCTTGCCCTATTCTCACTCGTCAGAGCCAAATCGACTTTAATTTTTTGCTCAGCAATTTTTACATATTGAATATCTTCTACCTTTATATTTTTAGGAAGATAATTAAACAAAAAAAACCCTACTATAAAAATAGCAGGTAAAAATAAAAATCCACGGTATTTTTTAAATATTTTATTTATGGTCTCCATTTGTCCAACCAAAAAGCTTACCTATCACATCGGCAGTTTCTCTCTTGCGGGCAATTTTTATCTCTCCATCTTGAGCCACTATCTTCATAGGTGCTGAGAGCAAGCAGTGGTGTGAAGCAAGGCCGTCTTGGTATGCTCCCGTGTCTAGGATGGCCACTAATTGATTTCTATCTTCGTGAAGTTTGGGCATAAGAATATAATTTCCACCAGCAGTGTATTTATCATCAGAGTCACAAGTACTACCTGCAAACCATGTAGTCTTGAGTGGGCTCGTCATATTATTTGCTGGAATTGTATGATATTTTTGGTGAATAGCCCAAGTGTCTTTTATATCATTCATAAAAGAACCGTCGACTATATACCAAGATTTTGCATTTGCTTTTGGTATAGATTTTTCAGAAAGCACTTTATATAGAGTGATCTGTGCTGGAGCCACGATATATTGTCCCCATTCTACTACCAAGTTTGGATGCTTGATTCCTGCTTTGTCAGATAAATTCTTTAGCATTTTAATAAGCTTGCTAGATACTCCCTTGGCTGTATAAAACTTTTTCTTTTCATAAGGAATACCAAAGCCACCACCTATGTCTAATGTGTCCAAATTTGGGTGTGTCTTTTGCAATTCTTTATATATATTAAAAGCATGCTTTACTCCGTCAAAAATACTCTTTTGAGTCTTTATCTGAGAACCCATGTGGTAATGCATTATTTTTAGATTTTTCATCTTGCTCAAATCAAATGCATCTTTTTCGGAAATACCAAAACGGTCAAATTTTTTATCCCAATGTGAATCAGCTTTTACATTTAAATCTATTCTCACTCCTATGTCTCCTTTGTATTTTGAAAGTCTATCTACTTCGTCTAAGGACTCTAAGATAGGTACTATATTCATACCTTTGGCTCGAAGCTCTTCTATCAAATCCAGATATTGCTCTGTCTTTGGGCCATTGCACAATACACGAATTTTACTATGAAATTTTTCTCCTTCCCAAAGTTTTTTTACAAGCCAGAGCTCATTTGCAGAAGTGGATTCTAAGTTTGCTCCTTCGGAAATAAGAGACAATATAAACTCTTTATTTTGGTTTACTTTCATTGGGTAGTGATATTGAAATTTACCCTTGTAGCCATATATTTTTATATATGCCTGAAAATAACTAATCAAGTCTTTTAGTCTGTCTTCAATGATAAATGGAAAGACTACTTGGAGTGGAGTGCCGTATTTTTTTGCCAAACTTTTTAAGTTGTAAATATGGTGCCCTTCTTTTGCGAGCAACTCTCCGTCTTTGCTCACGTCAAAAAACTGAGTGTTAAATTCCTCAGATCCTAGCTTCCAAAATTTTCTCCAATTCTTCCCAGGTTTTTTAGTTTTCTTTGCTTTTTTCATATTTTTGTTTGACAATGTCAATAGAAATAAGTATAACAATTACTCTGAAAATGTAAAGCTATTTCTGATAATTACGCAAAAAGTCGTCTCTGTGCTCTGTAAATTTTTCATCCAAAATTGATTGTCTTATTTTCTTCACCAGATTCACTATGAAGTACAAATTATGTATTGTGGCGAGTGTGCCTGCGAGCATTTCTTTGCCATGAAATAAATGTGATAGATAAGCACAAGTAAAATTTTTACATGTGTAGCATTCACAGTCTACTTCTATTTTTGAAAAATCACTTCTGTATTTTGAATTGGTAATATTTATTTTTCCATTTTTTGTATACAAAGATCCATTTCTAGCTTGCCTAGTCGGAGCCACACAATCAAATAAATCCACTCCATTTTCTATACCCATAAAAATATCTTCTGGCTCCCCTATGCCGAGCAAGTGGCGAGGTTTTTCCTCTGGTAAAATTTCATTTACCCATTTCACTGCAGTAGACATGTCTTCTTTGGCAAAACTCCCGCCAATTCCAAAACCATCGAAATCCATATCACAGATAACTTTCGCAGATTTTTTGCGAAGATTTTCATCTCGCCCACCCTGCACTATTCCGAATAAAGCAGGGCCATGCTCAGAGGAATCTTTGCTACGGCCAGATAAGTCTTTCCCTTCCAGAACAGAGTGCGAATGACGGCGAGCATGGTCCTGCTTTAACCTGCCATGCTCCTCGAGGCTTCGTTTAGCCCAAGCGTGAGTCCGCTCCAATGCTTCTTCTTGATATCTCAAATCTTCTGTAGGGCTGGTGCACTCATCAAAAGCAAAAATAATATCTGCCCCGAGATTGTGTTGTATCTGGATAGATCGTTCTGGTGTAATATAATGCACAGAGCCATCAAGGTGTGACTTGAAAGACACTCCATCATTTCCAATTTTTGCTAATCGTGGAGCATCACTATCATCAAATCTTTCAGGTATTAAAAGGCTGGGGTCAGTTATTTTTGTAACTTTTGAAATCTCTTTCCCATAAGCTGCACCAAGAGAAAAGACTTGAAACCCTCCACTGTCTGTAATAGTCGGACCATGCCAATTCATAAATTTTCCTATTCCTCCAGCATCACGTACAATTTCATCTCCTGGTTGAAGATATAGATGGTATGTATTACCCAATACTACCTCAGCACCCAAATCTGCTACTTGCTCAGGTGCAAGAGCTTTTATAGTAGCCTTGGTGCCCACCGGCACAAAAGCTGGAGTATGTATATCTCCGTGTGGAGTCTTTAAAATTCCAGCACGCCCAAGAGCATTATTTATTTTTTTCTCAATTTTAAAGATCATTTTATTTTTCTACTTCAACAAATTTTAATTGCTGAAAGTTTATAGGGCTGACTAGGATAGCTTTTTGAAAAGCATCTCTTGAGTCAGAAATTATTGTCTCTACAATAGCTACGACATTGGCATCAATACTCGGTAAAACCACCTGGTCTCCTTTTAAAAAAGTAAAATCTCTAGGCATAGTCATTTCAAAATTTCCTCCACCTCTACCGACGAGCTCCATAGAAACATTTTTACCAGACACTATTACTTGAGTTACTTCTCCATTATTTGAAAACAATACTACCTTTGAAGAACTTGGGTATACTTCTCTGATTGTTCCAATTGGTATATTTCCGGAAGCAAAAACCTTATCATCGACTTTCACACCATGATCACTACCCGTATCGATCAACAAAGTGTCATAGAGACTTTGATTTGGTTTTGATAAAACCACAGAAAGAATCATATTTTTATCTTCTTTTTTACGCCCTAATATATCTTTAAGTTCAGCATTTTCTGCTACGACAGAATCATAATTTGACCTATTCTCTCTATCTTGATCAAGTTTTAATTTTAAATCTTCATTTTCGCGATATAGAAAATCTTTGGAAGAAAAATATGCATTTATACTTTTAAATTTTCCACCCAAATTATTTCCGACACTTATAATGGGTCGAAATACGCCCAATCCTACATAAGAAAGTCCGGAAAAAATACTTGCTCTAAAATAAAATAAAAAAATAAAAATTATTAATCCGAGTAGAATTTTTTTACTCTCTCGTCTTTTATTTTTTTTATCTAGGAGGTAACTCATTTTGATTACCAATCAAAACTTCTTTATAAAAATCAATATCATCCAATATCACCCCTGTACCACGAGCCACCGCAGAAAGCGGATCTTCTACTACATAGACTGGAATCTTTAAAACCTTTTGCAGTAATTGATCGAGCCCATTTATCAACGCTCCTCCACCAGATAAAGTGATGCCAGTATGCATTATATCGGATAAAATTTCAGGAGGTGTAGACTCGAGCATGTCTTTTATGCCATCTACAAGTTCTCTAATTGATACAGCTAAAGCTTCACGAATATCAGAATCAGTGACAATCACAGCTCGTGGTAGGCCTGTCAGTAGATCACGCCCATGGACTTGAGATTCCATATATACTCCAGGAGACACAGAACCTATCGCAATCTTTACCATCTCAGCAGTTCGCTCTCCGATAAGGATTTTAAATTCATCACGCATATAAGAAATGATGTCGTTGTTCAACCTATCTCCAGCTATTTTTAGATTTCTTGATTTCACAATTCCTCCTAGAGATATCACCGCAATATCTGTAGTGCCACCTCCGATATCTATAATCATAGAGCCTACTGGTTCTTTTATCGGTAGACGAATACCCACAGCGGCAGCCATAGGCTCTTCTACTAAGAATACTTCTCTAGCGCCTGCAGAATGTGCCGCGTCATACACAGCTCGTGATTCTACGTTTGTCGTACCAGAAGGAATACCAATGACTACTCTAGGTCTAGCAATTTTTTTAGAAATTTTATTTGCTTTATTTATCAAATAAGAAAGCATTTCTTCGGTGACTTCAAAATCAGATATCACACCATCCACGAGTGGGCGGATAGCCTTGATGTGTCCTGGTGTACGTCCGAGCATTTCTTTAGCTTTTATTCCGACAGCGAGGATTTGATTTGTTTTAATATTTACTGCTACTACTGAAGGCTCGTTTATCACGATTCCATGACCTTTTAAATACACCAAGGTATTTGATGTACCTAAATCTATGCCTATGTCATTTGAAATTAATTTATATATTTTATCGAACATGCTGTAATAATTCATCAAGCGTTACTATCTGACCTTTTTCTTCGGTACGTTTTTTTAATTCAATACCATTTTCTTTTATACTTCTCGCTGATACTACTATACGCACTGGCATGCCGAGAAGGTCTGCATCTGCAAATTTTTCTCCAGCTGACATCCCTATACGATCATCAAATAAAACTTCAATATTATTTTTTAATAAAGTTTCGTAAACTTTATCTGCTTCTGTCTTTACAGCTTCATCTTCGCCAAGAGAAAGTAAGTGTACTTTAAATGGAGCTATTGATTCTGGCCAGATTATACCTTTATCATCAGACAATACTTCTACTACAGTACCCATGACTCGCCCTGGACCAATTCCATAAGAACCCATGAATACAGACTTCTTTTCTCCATCTTCTGTCTGATATTTCAAATCAAGGGCATCTGAAAATCTTGTACCCAAAGTAAATATATTTCCTACTTCTACAGCTCGATGCTCTACTAGATCCTCTTTTTTTACTCCTAGCTTTACTAAGACTTCATCGTTGTTTACTTCTTTATTTATAGCTATTCCTTTTGATTCATCTACATATATAGTGTCTTCTCCGGCACTTGTGAGAGTCTGAAATTCGTGAGAAAAAGGTGAAAACATACCACCAGAAGCAAATGTGAGATAAGTCAGGTGCCCGATACCTACTCGTTCAAAAATAGTCTTATAAGCTTTCTTGGATTTTTCGTAAAATTCTAAATGAGACGCTTCGTCTATATCAAATGAATATAAATCTTTCATCACAAACTCACGGCAACGCATGATACCACTCTTGGCTCTAGTTTCGTTGCGAAATTTTGTTTGAAATTGATATACGTACTGAGGAAGATCACGATATGACTGCAAAAAGTTTTTTAGCATCTTTGTGATAGCGGCTTCGTGAGTCACTGCAAGTCCGAGCTCTGTTTCATTTTTTAATTTTGTCTTGAACCATACATCTACATTTTCATCATTCCATTGATCTGTTGGTTCCCAAGTTTCTTTTTCTTGGAGAGATGAAAGGACGATTTCTTGCCCACCAATTGCATTCATTTCTTCTCGAATTATATTTTCAATCTTTTTAAAAACTTTTAGGCCGAGTGGCAAATAACTATAAACTCCTGCCATTTCTTTATTTATAAAACCACCTCTTATTAGAAGCTCAGCGTTTTTTGATACTTCGTCGCTTGGGGCTTCTTTTCGAGTTTTTGTAAAAAGTTTAGATTGTCTCATATCGTTCTATCTTAACCGAAAAAA
>CAYYJU010000026.1:0-7725 GCA_964472335.1 uncultured Candidatus Saccharibacteria bacterium
CAGTTCGAGGCAATGTACGTAGGACAATGGCATCAGGTAAGAGAAAAGAAAGTAAGACATAATTTATGGTAAAAACAACAGATAAAAAAGAAATAAACGAAGAGGTAAAAGAAGAAAAAGTTATCTCAAAATCTAGCAAGAAAAAATTATCTGCTGGTGTTTTACACATTGAGGCGACTTTCAACAATACTAAAGTACTTTTTTCTGATAAGGGAGGTAATACATTATTTTGGTCAAGTGCAGGATCTCTCGGTTTTCGTGGTGCAAAAAAGGGTACACCTTTCGTAGCTTCAAAAATAGGAGATCTAATCGGAGGTAAAGCAGCACAAATCGGAGTCAAAGAAGCAGATGTAGTAGTCTTAGGAGTTGGATCTGGTCGCGAATCAGCAATCAGGTCATTTATGGCACACGGTATTCAAATCACTTCTATAGTAGATGCGACACCTGTACCACACAATGGTCCAAAAGCTAAGAAGCCACGAAGAGTATAGTTAAAAAATAATTTAAAAAAGTTATGATATCAAAACCAAAATTTAAAATTTGCAGAAGATTAGGACCAGGAGTATATGACAAATGTCAGACTGCTAAATTTTCTATGGCTGCACAAAAAGGTGGTTTTGGAGGTAAGCGTCCAAAGGCTATGTCTGAATACGGTACACAATTCATAGAAAAGCAAAAAGTTCGATTTTCTTATGGAGTTACAGAGCGACAGCTTTCAAACTATATCAAGAAGGCTTCAGCAGTGAAGGGTCTAGGTACAGTAGATAAATTTTACGAAGGATTAGAATCCCGCTTGGACAATGTGATTTATAGAATGGGTCTTGCTCCAAGTAGACGAGCAGCTCGCCAAATGGTTTCCCATGGTCACTTTATTGTAAATACTCGCAAGGTTACTATTCCTTCATATGAAATAAAACAAGGAGATATCATAAAAGTTCGTGAAGGATCAAAGAGTAAGAAAATTTTTGGAAATTTAGCAGACAAACTTAAAGATTATATTGCACCGAGCTGGGTATCATTTGATTTAGGAAAAATGGAAGGAAGTGTGTCAGGTAAGCCAAAGAACGGAGATACTTTCCTAAACCTTAACGCAGTCTTGGAATTTTATAGTCGTTAATTTATTATTTTTATTTGCTCTTCGTAGAGCAATCATTATTAAAGTTTAACTTTTTAAATTATGCCTGAATATAAAATAATCATACCTTCTAAGCCACGAGTTGTTTTAGAAGAAGAAAATAAGGGAGTATTTGAAATCGATGGTCTATATCCTGGATATGGCCACACTCTTGGTAATAGCCTACGAAGAATTATACTTTCATCTCTACCAGGTGCTAGTATCACTTCAATAAAAATAGATGGAGTTACTCACGAATTCCAAACAATGGAAGGCATAAAGGAAGACGTTATAGTAATGATTTTAAATTTGAAAAAGACTCGTTTTAAAATGCTCACTGATGAACCACAGACAGTGACTCTTTCTGTAAAAAGTCCAAAGACAGTGACTGCAGGTGATATAAAGACCACTGGGCAAGTAGAAGTTTTAAATTCTGAACAACACATTGCTGAAGTTACAGGTAAAATAAATTTAAATATTGAAATGCGAGTCGAGAAAGGACTCGGTTTTATTCCAAAAGAAACTTTCCATAAAGAAAAAGTAGATGTAGGCACTATAGCAGTAGATGCTATATTTACTCCTATTCGTCGTGTCGCTTATGAAGTTGAAAATATGCGTGTAGGCGACAAGACAAACTTCAACCGTCTGAGAATTTCTATAGAAACAAATGGTACTCTTTCTCCACGTGAAGCCCTTACTCAATCTATAGAAATCATGATAAAGCAATTAAAAGCTATCGTTGATTTTAAAGAGATAGAAGAAGAAGTAAAGATAGAAAAGAAATCATCAAAAGCTGACGACAAAGATGAAGATAAAGATGAAAAAGACACAGACGTCGCTGATGTATTAAAGACTCGTACTGACACTCTAGATCTTTCTACTCGAACACTAAATGCTCTTACAAATGCAAACATACGAACAATAGGAGGTCTAGCCCGTAAAAAGAGAGAAGATCTTCTTGAGGTAGAAGGCATTGGTGAAAAGGGAATTACAGAAATTAAAAAGGTTCTTAGCAAGTTTGGATTAAGTTTGAAAGAATAATATGAGACATCACAACGCAAACAGAAAATTTGGCCGACCTAAGACACAAAGGATAGCACTCCTAAACTCTTTGGCATTCAATTTGATTACACGAGGAAAGATAAAGACGACTTTAGCTAAAGCTAAAGAATTAAGACCATTTGCAGAAAAATTAGTAACTCGTGCAAAAGCTGGTACTCCAGCTGGAAGACGAATAGTGCTTTCAAAATTGGGAGGAAATCACACACGCGAAGTAAAAAAGCTTTTTGAGGTTATAGCTCCAAAATATGCAGATAAGAACGGTGGCTACACACGAGTTTTGAAATTAGGAGTAAGAAAATCAGACGGTGCACCTATGGCTATTATTGAATTTGTATAATTAAAAATATGAAAAAAGAAACAAAAACCAAAAAAATACAGAATACAAAAGAAATCAAGACCATAGACGCGAGTGGTAGAACTTTGGGCCGAGTAGCTTCAGAGGTCGCTATCAATTTACTAGGTAAAACAAAAGCGACTTTTGAGAGAAATGCTTACACAGGTTTTCCTGTGAAAGTTTTAAACGCGGGACAGATTCGTATTACACCAAAAAAATTAGAGAGTATTTATCACACTAGATATTCTGGTTACCCAGGAGGTCAACGTGTTTTAAAAGGTACAGAGACAAAAGATAAAAAAGGAATGCGAGAGCTTGTAAAGCTTGCTGTGTATCACATGCTACCAGGAAACAAGCTACGCCGAACAATGATGAAAAATTTAACAATAGAAGAATAATATATGGTTACAGAAAATAAAGAAAAATATATAGAGGCAGTAGGGCGAAGAAAAACTTCTACTGCTCGAGTACGAATCACACCATCAGCAAAAGCACACTTTGTGGTAAATGATTTAGATTCAAAAGATTATTTTAAAACAGACGAACAACGCCGTCTTATCTTGGATCCTATGACAAAAGATTTAGTTGAAGGACAAGACAAGACTATCAAATGGAGTGTCGAAGCTCATGTTTCAGGTGGAGGAATACATTCTCAAGCTGAAGCTATCCGTCACGGACTTTCCAGAGCATTGGTAAAATCAGATGAGAGCTTGCACAGTGGATTAAAATCTCTTGGTTTCCTAAAGAGAGATCCTAGAGCAAAAGAACGCCGTAAATTCGGACTCAAGAAAGCTCGTAAAGCACCAAAGTGGTCAAAACGTTAGTCAAAAATCCCTCTTTCAAGAGGGATTTTTTTATGCTAATATTCAAGCATGAATGATGAAGAAATAAAACCTGAAGACCAAGAAGTAGAGGATGATGTCGTCGAATTTGAGTTCAATGATGACGGTGAAGAGGACTTGAAAAAGACTCTAAAAAAACTTCGTTTAGATTTAAAAGTAGCGAAAAAAGAAAAAGAAGAATACCTGACAGGCTGGCAAAAAGAGCGAGCAGATTTCGCTAATTACAAAAAAAGCGAAGATGACAGAAAGGCAAACTATAGTGAAAGCCTAAGAGAGCACATACTCACTCGTTTTTTGACTGTGGCTGATAGTTTCAATATGGCTTTCGCAAACAAGGAGGCTTGGGAAAAAGTAGACCCAAATTGGCGTACAGGAGTAGAGTATATATACTCTCAGCTCAATAGTGTTTTTGAAGAGTATGGAATAAAAGAAGTTGGCGTAGAAGGTGAGAGCTTTGATCATAACATCCATGAGTCCATAGAAGTAGTACCAACTGACAAAAAAGATCAAGACCACAAAATCGCAAAGGTAATCCAAAAAGGATACAAACTAGGTGATCGCGTCATCCGCCCTGCTAGGGTAAATGTCTATGAGTACAAAAGCACAGAATAAAAATTGTGTAGCTTGCAGCAAAGACTTCAGAATAGACGAAGAGGATTTTGGTTTTTATGAAAAGATAAAAGTACCTCCACCAACTCTATGCGTAGATTGCAGACAGCAACGCCGATATGCTTGGAGAAATGAACGTATTTTATATCGCAGAAATTGTGATTTGTGTAATAAAAGTACAGTGACTATTTATTCTCCCAATAAACCTCACAAGGTTTATTGCAATACTTGCTGGTGGAGCGATGGCTGGGATCCATCTTCGTATGCGACGGATTTCGATTTCTCTAGACCATTTTTTGAACAATTTCAGGAGTTGCAATTAAAAGTTCCACGTATGGCCCTTTTAAATAAAAATAGTACAAACTCTGAATACACCAATCATTCTGCAAATAATAAAAATGCCTATCTTTCTTTCGCTATTTTTGATAGCGAAAACATCATGTATAGTACATGGGTTTTTAAAAATTCTCGTGATTGTATGGACTGCAGTTTTATTATGGAAAAAGGAGAACGTCTATATGAAGTATTAGATTCTAGGACCTCATATCAATGCCAATATGGTATGTTTCTCAAAGATTGTTCTAGTTGTTTATATTGTTTTGACTGCAGGGGGAGCAATGATTGTTTCATGTCCACAAATCTGCGCAACAAGAGCTATGTTTTCCGAAACGAGCAACTAACTCGCGAAGAATATTTAGAAAAAATTAAATCCATAGATTTATCTTCTTTTCAAGTTCGAACTGAGCTTGAAAAAGAGTTTAAAGAGTTGATGGAGAAAGAGGCCGTTCATCGCTACGTAATAAGTGAAAGAAGTGTTAATTCTATAGGGTCATTGATTTATGATTGCAAAAATGTGAAATATGCCTTTGAAGTAGATAAAGGTGAAAACACAAAATATATTTATAGTGGTCCTGAACTAAAAGATTCTATGGATATTTATCACGCTGGTTTTAACTCTGAGCTTGCTTATGAACTTCATGGCTGTACTCGTATTCAAAACTGCCAATTTTGCCATCTTTGTTATGACAATATGAATGTCATGTATAGTGATACTTGCCAAAATAGCCAGAATCTTTTTGGTTGTGTTTCTATAAAAAAAGGTGAGTACATGATTTTCAATAAAAAATATACTAAAAAAGAATATGAGGTTTTAAAACAGAAAATTATTGAGCACATGAAAACGACAGGTGAGTATGGAGAATTTTTCCCGCCAAGTATTGCTCCTGTGTATTACAACGAAACCCAAGGAAATTTATATATGCCTCTAAGTAAAGAAGAAGTCTTGGCGCGTGGCTGGAATTGGGAAGAAAATACTCCAGGTACTTTTGGGAAAGAAACAGTAAAGAGCAAAGACATGCCTGATAAAATTACCGATGTACCAGATTCATACATAAGTGAAATTTTTGCCTGCATTGAGTGTTCAAAGAATTACAATATTACTCAAAATGAATTTTTGTTTTATAAAAAAGAAAATGTTCCACTTCCTAGAAAATGCCCAAATTGTAGATATAAGAGAAGATTTGATATGCGTCCAGCAAGGGCTCTGTGGCATAGACAGTGTATGTGCGAAAAAAAGCATACAAACCATGAAGGTAAGTGTATAGTAGAATTTGAGACTTGCTACGCACCAGATAGAGCTGAAAAAGTGTATTGCGAAAAGTGTTACCAACAAGAAGTATACTAGATTAGTAAAGCCACATATACGCTATCGCGTATATGTGTAATTTAAAAAATGAAACAAGAAATTAAGAACTGCCAAAACTGTAAAAATGATTTCCAGATAGACCCGGAAGATTTTTCATTTTATGAAAAGATAAAAGTACCTCCACCGACTTTTTGCCCCGAGTGTCGCATGATACGCAGACTTATGTGGCGGAATGAAAGATCTTTAACGAAACGTGAATGCGGACTTTGTAAAAACAATCTTATCTCTATGTATTCGGATGAGGTTGCTCCAGTTTATTGCACAAGTTGTTGGAATAGTGGAAAGTGGGATCAATTTAAAAATGCAAAAGATTATGATTTCAGCCTATCATTCTTTAAACAACTAAAAGAACTTTTTAAAATTAATCCCCGTTTTTACGCTTATAAATTTGGCAACTTTGTAAATTCTGAGTTTGTAAATTATGCAAAAGATAACAAAAATTGTTATTTGGCATATTCAGTAATAGAATGCGAAGATATTTTATATTCTACATCTATAGATAAATCAAAAAATAGCATGGATAGCTTGAGTGTTATTAGATTAGATGGATGCTATGAAAATGTCTCTTGCGAGGGTAATTATAATACTCATCACTCTGTAAAATCTCAGAATTGCGTGGACTCGTATTTTTTATATGATTGTGTGAATTGCTCAAATTGTTTTATGTCCTCCAATCTCCGCAATCAGCAATACTTTTTTAAAAATAAAAAATTCACAAAAGAAGAATACTTTAAAAAAGTTTCAGACTATAAGCTAGATACATATAACGGAATACAAAAAGCAAAAGAAGAATTTGATTCTATGGTTAAAGAAAAAGCTTTTCATAAATTTAGTTTTGTGTACGCATCTCAAAATGTGATAGGAGATTATGTTCACAATGCAAAGAATATAAAAAATAGTTTCGATGTTTATGAAGCTGAAAATATCTCTTATTCTTATAGAGTTCTTTATTCAAAAGATTCTTATGATTGTTCTGGTTGTGGTTACGGAGAAAATATATATGAATCCATGGCAGCCACATCAAATACTTTCAGAGATTTCTTTTGTTACTTAACTCTCGAAGGCTCGCGTGAGTGTGAGTATTCACTAATTCTTAAAAATTGCTCAAATTGCTTTGGATGTGTGGGTTTGATAAATGCCAAATACTGCATTTTAAATAAGCAATATACAAAAGAAGAATATTTTAAAAAAGTAGAAGAAATTAAAAAGCATATGAATGAAGTACCCTACATAGATCAAAAGGGGAGAGTTTATAAATACGGCGAGTTTTTTCCATACGATATGTGCCCCTTTGGTTATAATGAAAGCAACACCCACGACTTTTTTCTATTTCAAGAAATGAAGCGATAGAAAAAGGGTACAACTGGAAAGAAAAAGAAAAGAGAGATTATAAAACAACAATGCAAAGCGTAGATTTACCAGATAGCATAGAAGATGTGTCGGATGATATTTTAAATGAAGTGATCTCTTGTCCGAATGATGGTGACCAGATGAAACAATGTACAAGTGCTTTTAAAATTGTTCCCGCAGAATTGCAATTTTATAAACAAAAGAATTTACCATTACCGAGATTTTGCCCAAACTGCCGACATTATGAAAGACTAAAATACAGAAACCCGATGAAGCTTTGGAAGAGAGGGTGTATGAAAGAAAATTGCAATAATCAGTTTGAGACTAGTTATGCTCCAGAACGTGTAGAAAAAATATACTGTGAGAAATGCTACCAGCAAGAAGTATATTAGATTAGCAAAGCCACATATACGCTATCGCGTATATGTGTTTATTTACCGAAAGATTCGAAGAGAACTTTTTTGGTTTCTTCGTCTATCATTTGAGTGACTATTATCATCATTTCAGTCGTCAGACCCAAATCTTTTTTTATATTCATAAATAAGTGTTCGTAAGGGTAGGGTGATATCCATGCAGAATTTTTGAGGCACACAAACCCAGCTTTTTTGAGAAGATAGCGCAGGCTCTCTCGCTCACTTTTTCGGCTCTCTGGAAGGTCTAATAAAATTATCCTCCAAAAGCCGTCCCAAGTGGTATTTACTAGTGTCGT
>CAYYJU010000027.1:0-3539 GCA_964472335.1 uncultured Candidatus Saccharibacteria bacterium
TGGGTGTACGTCACGGACTTCTAGTCCTGCGCGTTCACGTGTAAGACCTCCGGGTCCAAGAGCTGAAAGAGTGCGGAGATGCTCCATTTCATTGAGCACGTTTTCTTGTGCCATGAATTGTGAAAGCTGGTTTGTCGTGAAAAATTCTTTAATACGAGCTTGGAGTGGACGCTGGTTGATTATTGCTATCGGCATAGCTGTATCTACATCAATGATAGACATTCTGTCTTGAATGTTTCTCTTGATTTGCATCATACCTGTACGAACTTTTTGTTGAAGTATTTCTCCTACGAAGCGTACTCGTCTTTGTCCCAAGTGATCTATATCGTCAGAGTGAGCTCCTGGTGTATTATTTAAAAGAATTATATTTTTGACTACTGTCACTAAATCTTCTTTTGAAATAGTTCGGCGAGCCATTTCTTTGTCGTCCATAGCCTTTTCAAAACGTTGATTGAATCTAAAACGGCCAACTGGAGAAAGGTCATATCGTTCTTTTGTAAATAGAGAGTCTATGAATTCTTTAGCGTTGTCTGCTGTAGCCATATCCCCATCACGAAGACGCTTATATATCTCTATATAAGATTCATTTAGAGTCTTCGCTATATCTTTTGATAAGCATACTTTCAAGACTTCTTCTGCTCTTTCATCTCCATTAAATGCTTTTAGCATTAATTCATTTGACTCAAAACCCAAAACACGCAAAAGTGCTGTAACTGGGAATTTTCTCTTTTTATCTATTCTTACATATACTGCTCCATCAGATTCTGATTCTATTTCTATCCATACTCCGCGAGCTGGTATTATTTTTGCACCAAAATATTTATTGCCTTTTGTTTCAGATCCTGTGAAAAATACTCCGAAACTTCGAGCAAGCTGAGGAACGATGACACGCTCTACTCCGTTTATTATAAAAGTTCCATGAGGTGTCATGAGTGGAAGCTCAGACATAAAAATCTCTTGTTCTTTTACAGTTCCTAAAATTTTATTTGTTAGTTTTACTTTGGCCTTGAGTGTACCATTGTAAGAAAGTTTGTTTATTTTTGCATGACTCTCGTCATATTTACATTCTTCCAAAGAAAAAGAAGTGAAGTCTAATTGAAACTTCTTTGTAGAATAGTCATTTATTGGAGAAAACTCTTTGAAAACTTCACCGATACCGGTCTCTACCAACCACTTAAAGCTCTTTACTTGAGCCTCAATAAGATTTGGAAATGGAACTAGTGGTTTCTTGTAACGAGAAAAATACTTTTTAGGCACAGAGACCTTAGATGATTGAGTTTGCATAATAAACAAAAAAGCCGTTTAGAGCTTATAAATTAAGGTTATTAATAAGGAGATTGCATCAATTACTCAATCAGTGAATCAAATATAGTATACTTATCCACAGAAAAAAGTCAAATTACCCTTGTGGATTCTTATTTATTCTGCTTCCATTCGTCTATCTTTTTGTGGTTTCCAGAGAGTAAAACCTTTGGTACTTTGTAGTTTTTTGATTTGTATTTTAAAATTTCTGGTCTTGTGTATACTTCGCTACTGGATACTCTCTCTTCTTCTAGAGATTCGTATTTACCGAGTACACCTTTTACTTGCCTTGAAATAGAATCTATTAAAATCATGGCTGGGAGCTCGCCACCTGTGAGCACATAGTCCCCTATTGATATTTCTTCTGCTTTTAAAATTTTCTGTACTCGTGCATCTATGCCTTCGTATCTACCAGATATCATAATAATGTCTGTGTACTTTTTTGCAGAAGTTTTTGCATAGCTTGTCGTAAATTTTTTACCACTTGTAGAAAATAAAATTATTTTTGTCTTCTTTTTGTCCTTAATCTTTATCTTTGAAAAAGCTTTCAGGAAAAATTCTGGACGAAGTACCATACCCGGACCGCCACCATAAGGCCGAGCATCTACTCGTTCCTTTGGCTTACAAAAACTCATAGGGTTGTAAAATTTAACGGATATCTTTTTATCCTTTATTGCCCGCCCTAAAATAGACTCTTTTAGATAAGAATCAAACATCTCAGGAAAAATTGTAATTATATGAAAACGCATATTTTTATTTATTTGTCATTTATACCATATATTTAAGCTATTTAAAATGAAAGGGCGCCGAGGTTCCCTTTGGAACACTCGGCGCCTAAATTAATTACAAGAAATGACGTAATCATTCCTCGAAAGTTGGTGCTATTTCATCTTCATCTTTCTTTTTACTCGTATCAATATACTCTACAAGAAAAAGATTTATAAAAACAAAAATGGCGCCGATTAAAAAGTGTGCGATCATCGCCCTAGGAGTCATGGTGACATTTTTCATCATAGTCTCTATGTTTTGAAAAAAATTACCAGACTTACTAAAGAAAGCAATGTGCGTAGATGTCGTGAATACAATTGGGAGATACACACTGGCAATGAATGTTGTACCGATATATGCATCGCCCGACCTTTTTGCGAGCGTCAAAGAAAAGTATAGCACTAAAGCCATAACAATAGACTTTGCCGCCCAGTTTATGCCACCCATCAAATGAAATGGATTGTAGAGTTTGATGTCCTGCAACAAAACATTCATAAGAAAGTAATCGAGCTGAGCAAGAAAGGTTGCAATAAGCAACACTAAAACAGTTTTTTTCATATTGTTACTCCACAAATAGATTCTCAAAGACTCAAAAAGAGCCGAACTAGTACCAACAATATGTATATCACAAAATTAAAAAACACCCTATATTAGGGTGTTTTTTAATTAAATTTATTTTATAGTCCTTTTAAGTCATCCATAGCTTCGTCCACTGTCTTGTATGAGCTTGGAGTAGCTCCGTGTCCTGGAGCAGGAGGGACATAATTATCTACAGGTCTAGTGCTTCCTTCTGGTTCATTAATCTTTAGATTTACACGAGCATTGTTCTTCATGCCGATAATTCGTAGTAATGTACGGATAGCTTTAGCTGTATTACCCATTCGGCCGATGATTTTACCCATATCGAGAGGGTTTACAGTAAGACTGATCAACACACCCATTTCGTCTACAGTCCTATCAATTTTTACATCATTCGGATTGTCTACGAGAGCCTTTACTACGTATTCTAGAAATATCTTGTCTGCTTCTTCCATATTTTTAAAGTTATTAATCTTTTAATTCTGCAGTATTGCGACGAACAAACTGCTTCTCTTTAAGTATATAAAATTATTTTTTCGCTTTCAACTCTTTTCTTTTTATAGTAGGTTTCTTTTTTGGAAGAACATTTTTCTTCTTTCCTTCTACTATTTTGTCGTGAACCAAGAAATTATGCATAGTGTCTGAACACTGTGCTCCTTGCTTCATCCAGTGCTTTATACGATCACCGTTTAAAGTCTTTACACCCATTTTTGGATTGTAATTTCCTAGTATTTCCAAGAACTTTCCACTCTTTGTACTGTTCTTTGAATCAGTCAAAACCACGCGAAATGACGGGTCGTTCTTTCTTCCTATTCGTTGTAATCTTATTTTTAACATTTTTTTAGTTTAACACAATTTATAAAAAAGGCAATATGAATAGAAAAGCGTCG
>CAYYJU010000027.1:3639-7545 GCA_964472335.1 uncultured Candidatus Saccharibacteria bacterium
TTTCTCTCCCAGGGCGGAGAAAGGATCACCTTGGTGCCCTTTGAACGAATTCTATTGTAGTTTAACACATTTTAACCCTATTGTCAAATAAGGCTTTATGGTCTAATTTATGTTATATTTAAAGGGTGAAAAATAAACCTAAAAAACATACTAATAAAAGAAAATCTACCCCCCATGGATCTAAAAAGACTGGTATTATCTCCATCTCCTCAAAAGGCACAGGCTATGTAGCCGTAGGTGAAGATAAGAATATGGGTAAAGACCCAGAAGTCGATTTCAAACATTTAAAGACTGCCCTCCATGGTGACCAAGTAGAAATACTCTTACATCCAAAAGCGTCACTCAATCGTGGACGACAGACAGCAGAAGTCACAAAAATTATTTCACGAGCAAAGATGAATTTTGCAGGAGTCTTAGAAAAACAAGACTCTATGCTTTTTCTAAAACCAGATGACACAAAAATGTACACAGATATTTTGGTGCCGAAAGAAAATTTGAATAATGCAAAAGTGGGACAAAAAGTTTTTGTGGAAATAATATCTTGGGCTGATGCTCGCAAAGCTCCCCTTGGAAAAGTGGTAAAAATTTTAGGAAATGCTGGAGACAATGACGCAGAAATGCATGCTATTGCAATGGAAAAAGGCTTTGACTCAGAGCTTCCCAAAAATGTAGAGGACGAAGCGAGAGAAATAAAAGCATCTGGTATAAAAGAGAGTGATTGTGTCGGCCGTCGTGATTTTAGAAAAGTTCTCACTTTTACCATAGACCCTAGCGATGCCAAAGATTTTGATGATGCAATTTCATTTGCAGAAATAAAAAATGGTAAAGATACTGATTATGAAGTGGGCATACACATAGCCGATGTCAGTCATTATGTAAAAATTGATAGTGAACTAGATAAAGAGGCCCGCTCTCGTGGTACTTCGGTATATCTAGTAGACAGGACTATACCAATGCTACCGGAGATCCTATCAAATGATTTGTGCAGTCTGGTACCAAACAAAGACAGGCTCACCATGAGTGCAGTTTTTGTAATAGATAAAAATGCAAAAATTAAAAGTGAGTGGTATGGACGCACTGTGATACATTCACAAAAAAGATTTACTTATGAAGAGGCCGAAGAATCTATAAAAAATCCCAAAAAACCATTACATAAAGAATTATCTATATTAAACGAATTGGCAAAAAAACTAACAATACAAAGATTTAAAGATGGAGCAATTTCACTAGAGCAAGAAGAAGTGAAATTTGTACTCAATATGTATGGTGTGCCGATAGACATCATAAAAAAAGAACGAGGAAATTCAAATAGATTAATAGAAGAATTCATGCTACTCGCAAACAAAAAGGTGGCAAAATTAATCTCTGGAGATAAGAAGAATGAAAACATTTCTATATACCGAGTGCATGACCTACCGAGCAAAGAAAAAATGACTGATTTAGCATTTTTCTTGCGTAACCTCGGACATAAAATATCTCTAGTAGACGGCATGATACCGACAAATGAAATAAATAAATTATTAAAAAGCCTAGAGGGTAAACCTGAAGCTGATGCAGTAAATCGTGCAGTCATAAAATCTATGGCAAAAGCGATATACTCTACAAAAAATATCGGTCACTATGGACTAGCTTTCCCCTACTACACTCATTTCACTTCACCAATTAGAAGATACCCTGATATCATAGTCCATAGGCTTCTCCAAGACTTTTTAGATCATAAAAAAGTAAAGAAAGAAAATTTATTTGAATATGAAAAATTGGCCAGAGTATCTTCCGAACAAGAAAAACGTGCCACAGATGCTGAACGCTCTTCTATAAAATATAAACAAGTAGAATATATGAGCAAACGCACAGGGGAAACATTTGATGGAGTAATCAGTGGTATTACAGAATGGGGTATATATGTAGAAGAATTAGAGACAAAGTGTGAAGGCTTGGTCCGAGTCCGAGATATGAAAGATGATTTTTATGTTTTCAATGAAAAGAAGTTTGAATTAGTAGGACAAAAAAAGAAACATAGATACAGCCTGGGAGATCGTGTTAAAATAAAAGTGCGTGGAGTTGATCTGGAGAGAAAAACAATAGATTATATTTTAGTATGATTAATTTTTTAAATACAACACCAAAAACAAAGCTTATATTAGGAATAATATTATGTATAGCTTTTGGCACAATATCTGTATACTCATTTTTTGTATTCTTTAAAAAGGGAGACCTCTTGCCTATGGGCAATATGGCATCCGTGGTGCAGTACAATACTGAAAGTGGAGCGACGACAGAAAGAAAATATTTTTACATAAACAAAACCACTGCTCCGCCAAAAATATCTGCTCTTTCATATATAGTGGGAGACCTAAATACTGGTGAAGTAATCTTATCGAAAAAACCAGATGAGAAATTACCTATTGCTTCAATGTCCAAGCTCATGACTGCCCTCGTAGCAAAAGAAATTTCAAACACAAATGATATAGCACAAGTTAGTAAAAAGGCTCTCATCACTCAAGGCACAAATGGTAATTTAAAAATTGGTGAGAAAATAAAAACTACAGAATTGCTCTACCCTCTCTTGCTAGAGTCTAGCAATGATGCTGCTGAAGTATTGGCAGAGCACTTTGGACGAAGTACTTTTATTTCAAAGATGAACACAGAAGCACAAAGTCTAAAAATGTCTTCTACCTCTTTTGAGGACCCAAGTGGCCTGTCTTCAAATAACAAATCTACCGCCGCAGACATGTTTAGACTAGTGGGATATTTAAGAAATCAAAAACAAGATTTGCTTTCAATCACAACAAAGAGAAGCTTTAGTAATAAAAAACATAGCTGGTCAAATATTTCCCAGTTTTTAAGTAAAGAAAATTATCTAGGTGGAAAATCTGGTTATACGAGCCAAGCTAGGCAAACAGTGGTATCAATGTTTGATTTACCGCTTGGAAAAACAGGTCTTCGCCCCATCGCTATTACCCTGCTCGGCAGTGCAGATAGGTATAAAGATGTAGAAAATATTTTAAAATATTTAAAGAAAAATATCTATTATGGTGGACCAGCCGACGCAAATACAAACTGGGTCGGGGAAAGAATCATAACTACGCCTGAAATAAAAGATCCAGATTTTGTCACATTGGCTTTTGGTGGAGATATAATGCTAGCTCGTGGAGTAAGAAATTCTGTTATTAAAAATTTCAATAATGACTATTCCTCACTTTTTGAAAAGTTAGATACATTTAAAAAGACTGACATATCTTTTGCAAACCTAGAAGGTACAGCTTCAGATCAAGGAGTGGACAAGAAAAATTTATATTCTTTTAGAATGGATCCAGCTGTGGTGCCTGCTTTGAAAGGTGCTGGTTTTAATGTATTGTCTATGGCCAATAACCATGTCGGAGACTGGGGACGTCTAGCATATGTAGACACACTTTCTCGCCTAAAAGAAAATGAAATATTGTATGCTGGTGGAGGAAACAATAGTGCTGAAGCTGAGATGCCTGCAATAATTGAAAAATATGGGATGAAAATTGGATTTATCGCATTTTCTGATGTCGGACCAAATGATATGAAAGCGGAAGCAGAAAAAGCCGGATTATTACTAGCAAGTAATCCGCGTTTTGAAGAGATAATAAACAATGCTTCAAAACAAGTGGACCATCTCGTAGTATCTTTCCATTTTGGTGATGAATATAAAACCAAACACAACGCACGACAAGAATCTTTGGCTCATCGAGCTGTAGACAATGGCGCCAAACTCGTCATCGGACACCACCCACACGTAGTTCAAGACACCGAAGTATATAAAAATAGTTATATAGCATACTCTCTCGGTAATCTTATTTTCGACCAAGCATTTAGCACAAATACAATGCAAGGAATGCTTCTATATGTAAAATTAAATAGAGATGGCAGTATGTCTGT
>CAYYJU010000028.1:0-7543 GCA_964472335.1 uncultured Candidatus Saccharibacteria bacterium
CCACTAAGTCGCGCAAAGAAAAATTTCCATATATAACCTTTTGATACTAAGGACTTTTTGGTTTTAACTTGGTATACTTTTTGTATGGATAATAAAAAATTTCAAATTCATCAACCTAAGAAATTCGAAGTTGTCGGCATAATTAAAACATACAGTGACGATACTTTGTTGTCTCAGGTTGTACCCATAGAAGAAGGAGGGATTAATGTTCAAAACAGAGAAGATCTAGCTTATGTTGTAGAAGCTCCTCTACTTGAAGCGTGTCAGCGATTGTTTGATAAAGGAATCAAGACTGTTTTTTCATCGGCAAATCAAAAGGATGTTGGGTATTTTGCATATATTGCCATAGATTTTGAATCTTTAAGTTCAGCAAATAAGGCTATAGCTCTTAGGCAGGGAGAGGAAGGAATGCTTCATGGATCAATACCGCGAAAAGGCATTAATCTTAAAATTCCCATTACAGAAACTTCTACTCTTGGAGAAATTAAACAAAAAGCTTTATCGTTAGTTGATCAATTTGAAAATCAGAAAGTGTAATAGCTAGCTCTAACACCGTCCACTAGGTCGTGCATGAAAAAGCCCAGAAATGGGCTTTTTTCTTATAAATTGATATAATTTCAACATGCAAAAAGGAAATAATACCAAAGACCTCATCAAAGAAGAGTTAAGTCCAGAGGAAGAAATAGTGGAACTGACAAAATCTTTAGAAAGCCTAGAAGAGACTATCAGCGACACCAACTCTACAAAGAAAGTTATCTTGAGAGGTATCCTCACTGGTTTAAGTGGGGTAGTGGGGGCTACTATAGTTTTCGGACTTATTGTTACAGCTGTGTCTTGGGTATTGTACACTACAGGAGTTTTTCCTGAGATGAATGAATTTTTGAATACTATAACAAAATAGAAATTTTTTAATTTTGCAAAATACTCAATAATAAACTAAGATAATGTGAATGCCGTCGTAGCTTAGTGGTAAAGCACTGTCTTGGTAAGACAGAGACCATGAGTTCGATCCTCATCGACGGCTCCACGATAAAGCCGAAGTAGTTCAGTGGCAGAACTTTACTTTCGTAAAGTAGAAACATGGGTTCGATTCCCATCTTCGGCTCTAGTATAATAAATATATGGCCGAAGATAAAAATGAAATCCAAAAAGAAATAGAAATACTAGAAGCTCAAATGATGGAGCCAGATTTTTGGAATGATAAAAATAAAGCTCAAAATATTTTAAAACAAATAGCCGAGCTCAAAGATAAATTGTCTGGAGTAGGGAAATATGACAAAGGCAATGCCATCCTATCTATTATCTCTGGAGCAGGAGGGGATGATGCCGAAGATTTTTCAGCCATGCTTTTTTCTATGTATGAAAAATATACCAAGAGACTCGGTTTTGAAATATTTTTAATTCACGATCATAAAAATGACCACGGAGGTTATAGAAATATCACCATTGAAGTCGTCGGTAAAAATGCTTATGGAAATTTAAAAAATGAATCTGGAGTGCATAGACTTGTCCGCATCTCACCATTTAATGCAAAAAAACTTCGCCACACTTCTTTTTCACTAGTAGAAGTATTACCAAAATTTTCAAAAATTGAAGAAAAAGATATTCTGGTCCCAGAGACCGATTTGAAAATAGAATTTAGTAAAAGCGGTGGACCAGGCGGACAAAATGTAAACAAGCGAGAAACGGCTGTACGTATAGTCCACATACCCACAGGTATAGCTGTGTCTGCTTCGAGCGAGAGGTCTCAAGAGAAAAACAGGGATCAAGCTATGGCTATCTTACGAGCAAAAATCTTTAAGCAAGCCGAAAAAGACAAAAAAAGCATAGAAGAATCAATGAAAATGAAGAATACCGAGATAGAATGGGGTAGCCAAATACGTTCATACGTATTACATCCATATAAAATGGTCAAAGATCACAGGACAGGAGTGGAAACATCAAATATTGATACAGTTTTAGATGGAGATATAGACATTTTTATTGAAGGCGAGAAAAATTTATGATATTATAGATAGGTGATTTACTTTAACAATGTTTCAAAAAGATATAAAGAAGGAGTGGCATTGGAAGATGTCACTTTAACAATTACGGCTGGAGAATTCGTATCAATCATCGGCCACTCTGGTGCTGGTAAAAGCACACTGACAAAGATGATATTAGTAGATGAAAATCCTACTGACGGTACAGTGTTTTTTGAGTCGCTAGATATTCATAAATTAAAAAATAAAGATCTCACCAAACTTCGTCAACGTATCGGAGTTGTTTTTCAAGATTTCAAACTATTACCAAATAAAACCGCATATGAAAATATAGCTTTTTCTATGGAGGCACTCGGAAAGACTGATGAAGAGATAGAAAGTGATATTCCAAATGTATTAGAGCTCGTAAATATGTCAGATAAAATGATGCATTTCCCACACCAGCTCTCAGTAGGTGAGCAACAGCGCCTCGCTATAGCCAGAGCCATAATAAATCAACCAGAGCTTTTGATAGCCGATGAGCCTACTGGAAACTTGGATTCTAAAAATACGCACGAGATAATTCAAATTTTGAAAAAAATAAACGATTTGGGTACTACGGTGATTTTGACTACTCATGACAAAGGGGTCATCGATGCTATAAACAAGAGAGTAGTCACCATGGAAAAAGGAAAAGTAGTAAAAGACACAAAACATAAAAAAGCTAATTAGTATTTAAAGTTTATAAATAAAACAATGATTGAATTTAAAAGAATTATAAAAGCTGGTTGGATAAATTTTACTAGAAATACTTTAGTCTCTTTTGCAGCTGTACTAGTGGTCACTGTCACTCTGTCTTTTATCACTTTTATAATATTACTGCAGTCAGTACTTTATTTTTCACTAAATAATATCAAAGACAAAGTAGATATCACCATATATTTCACTGTAGGAGCTTCAGAAGAAAAGATTTTATCTTTAAAAGAATCCATCGAACAGTTGCCCGAAGTAGCTGACGTCACATATACTAGCGCCAAAGATGCACTCGAGCTCTTCCGTGCTCGCCATGAAAATGATTATCCTACCATCGCTGCTCTAGACGAAATAGGCACAAACCCTCTCGGTGCGTATTTGAATATCAAAGCCAAAGACATTTCAGAGTACGAAGGTATAGCTAATTTCCTAAAATCTGACAATACACTAGTCTCTGGGTCTACGACTATAGTAGATAAGATAAACTATCATCAAAATAAAGTCGTGATAGATAGATTGAACGCTATTATTTCTGGAGCTCAAAAGCTCGGCTTCCTCATCACTCTTATTTTAGTCATTATTTCTATAATCATCACTTTCAATACTATTCGCTTGGCAATATTTATCTCAAAAGACGAGATAGGAGTGATGCGTTTAGTAGGGGCTTCAAAGACATATGTCCGTGGGCCATTTATGGTAGAAGGTGTTATTTACGGTATTATTGCTACTATAATTACTTTGATTATATTTTGGCCGGTTACATTTTGGCTAGGAGCTAAAATGACAAATTTCTTTGGATTTAATATATATGATTACTATGTTTCAAATATTTTCCAGATATTTATAATGAATTTGCTGTTTGGTGTATTTTTGGGTATGATTTCATCTGTGCTTGCAGTTAGGAAGTATTTAAACAAATAAAAGTTAGAACATGAAAAAAGAAACTAAATATATCTTTGTGGTGGGTGGTGTTATTTCCGGAGTAGGGAAAGGGATAACAGCCTCCTCTCTAGGACTTATTTTAAAGAACCGTGGACTCAATGTCACAGCTATAAAAATTGACCCATATATAAACGTAGATGCTGGTACTATGAACCCTGTAGAGCACGGCGAGGTCTTTGTGCTTGCCGATGGTGACGAGACAGATCAAGACATGGGTAACTACGAGCGTTTCCTAGATCTAAAGCTCACCAGAGGCAATTACATGACCACAGGCCGTGTCTACAAGACGGTCATAGAACGCGAAAGAAATCTAGAATACGAAGGTAAATGTGTCCAAGTCGTACCCGACATACCTTTTGAAGTAATAAATAGAATTAAAAAAGCAGGAGAAGTAGCAAATGCTGATGTAGTCATCATCGAAGTCGGTGGCACAGCAGGGGAATATGAAAATATTCTTTTCCTTGAAGCTGCACGAATGATGAAGACCACTGCACCAAAAGATGTATTTTTCATAATGGTGTCTTATCTACCTACACCTTCAAAGATAGGAGAGATGAAGACAAAGCCTACCCAGCACGCAGCTAGACTATTAAATAATTCTGGAGTACAAGCAGATTTTATTATTGCTCGTAGCGACGTGAGATTGGATGAAAAAAGAAAAGAAAAAATTTCAATGTTTTGTAGTGTCCCACCAGAACGTATAATTTCTGCTCCAGACGTAGATAGTATCTATGATATTCCACTAAATTTTGAAAAGGAAAATCTTTCCGACAAGCTTTGCGCCCTCATGGGTGTAGTTTGCAAAAAACCAGACGAAAAAGCATGGAGTACATGGAAGAATTTTGCAAAACATGCTCACAATGGCAAAGACACAGTAAAGATAGCCATGATAGGAAAGTATTTTGAGACAGGGGACTTTATCCTGTCGGACTCTTATCTGTCTGTTATTGAAGCTATAAAATATTCTTCTTATATGCAAAATAAAAAGCCAGTCATATCTTGGCTGAGCTCAGTAGATTTTGAAAAAAATCCATCCAAATTAAAAGATTTAAAAAATTATGATGGTATTATTGTCCCAGGAGGATTTGGTACTAGGGGAGTAGAAGGCAAACTTCTCGCTGTAGAATTTGCTCGTAAAAATAAAATTCCATATCTAGGACTTTGTTATGGTATGCAGATGATGGTGATAGAGTATGCACGAAATGTACTTGGCCTTAAAGATGCAAATACTAGAGAAGTAAATCCAAAATCAAAAAATATTGTCATAGATATCATGGAATCTCAGAAAGAAATAATCAAAAACAATGCTTATGGTGGCTCTATGCGCTTGGGTGAATATAAAGCAATATTAAAGAAGGGAACCATAGCTCAAGCTAGCTACGGCAAAGACGAAGTATTAGAGAGACATAGACACCGCTACGAAGTAAACCCATCTTTTATAAAAGAATTGGAAGCAAAAGGACTCGTGTTCTCAGGACGCTCTCCAGATGGTACTTTGATGGAGATAGCAGAACTGCCTAAAAAAGAGCATCCATTTTTCTTGGGTACACAATTTCATCCTGAATTTTTAGCTCATCCATTAAATCCGCACCCCCTTTTCTCAGCTTTTATAAAAGCTTGCAAGGGTAAGAAATAAAAAAACCACCGTACGGTGGTTTTTTTATTTTTATTTCAAGAAATCTTTTATATCTTTCACTGGTACGGGGTAGGCGACAGGGCCCAATACTCCCGGACCTATTTCATATTGGCTAAAATACAAAATTAAATTTTCATTATCTAATGACCAATTTTTAAATGAGTCAAAATTTAGAGCGTCTACTTCTTCAGTAAAGACCACTGTGTCTGTGCTTTCATATGGACGCCAAGCCAACAAACCCCTTTTTACAAAATCTGTAAAAGATTTTTGTTTGTCAGTCTTTATGGCGCTACTCAAAACCAAAACTTCTCCATTTATTTTTGATGCAGTGATGACATAATAAGAACTGTTTCCATGAGCTCCACCAGTGTATTCGTATGTGAGTATTACCAATGACTCTGTATTTTCACTTTGTGTGTATTCTGCTTGTACTATTATTTCATACTGAGCAGAAGGGCTGTCTGTTCCAAATTCTCTTCTAATGTCTGGTACATCTTTGTCTGCTTGCTCCTTGAAAGTCTTTACAGCTTGGTCTATATAAGACTGAGCTTTTTTGGCTAGTATACTTTCACCAGAGATGACTGAGACTTTACCAGTAAAGTTTTTCTCTTTTATTTCTTTTGTGTTTATAGTGACTGAAGTTTTATCATTTGGTAATTCTTCATTAGGATTTTCTATTGGGCGGGCAGTATCACTCTTTTGATACTTAAAATACAATCCTATTATGACTAAGAAAATAAAAAGAGCTATATAGATATAATTTTTATTACTTTGCATTTTTTATTGAGCTCCTACTTCTTGGAAAGTGATATTTGTAGGTACAGCAAACATAGCCTCATCTACTTCCCAGAGATTACAATCATAATCTCCGATACTTTCTTGCCAAGCATTCAAATTGTTTTCACTAGTCACTTGTGCCTTGAAACCTATTTCTGGTAGACCATTTTCTCCATTTGACCACATGTATGAAGTGCCATCTTTTACTATTAGGGAAGTATTCATAGTCTTGCCTTCAGCTATTGTACTAAAATCTCCTCTGACTTTTGTGCCATCCATATAGATTGTGCCACTGTTTTCAAAGTCACTCATGGTTTGTTTTACATCACATTTAAATGAAGAAGTATTTGTCTTTAGGAATTCACTAAAAGCTATCTTTTTACCTGTATCATCTAAAGCCTGCTCTCCATTGTTTAATTCGTTGTATACAGCTGGAGCAGTATCTGGCCTCTTGCCGTTTTTAATTATAAAGTAACCACCTACGAGAACCACACCCAATATAAGCACTGAAATTAAGTTTTTTGACATATGTTTATTGCTATTTTTAATAGCTAAATTATAGCATTTTTTTTATAGTGCTGGGAGACTAGGACTCGAACCTAGATAAACAGGACCAGAACCTGTTGTCCTACCATTAGACGATCTCCCAATTTACCTACTTAAAATAACATACTTTTGATATAATATAAAGAATAAATCATATGGGACAATATATTTGCGATAGGGAGAAATATAAATTTGGTGATGGTTATATTTACTTGCCTTTAGAAATAAACAATATTCCAAAAGAAATTAAGATAAATGAATACAATTTATCTTTAAAATCTAGTTTTCATTGTAGTTTAGTTTGTGTAAAGCGTATATTGCCAGAACAAGAAGCAGAAATCATAAAATATTTTTGTGAATTTGTTTCAAACAATGAATTATCTTTTTTAAATTTTAAAAATGAGTTTCGTTTAGTAAAAAGAGATGACAGAGTCAGCGTGGTGGTAATGTGTGAAATATCAAATATTGAAAAGTTTTTTCAGGAGCTTGGAGAAAAATATAATACTAAAATAGAAATACAGCCTACTCATGTGACAATTTATACACTCCAGCCCGACAAAGGCATAGGCATACTAGACAATACTGAACTTCAAAATATTTCTTCTTTAGTTGAAGTTCCAAGTGAAGTAAAAAGTGCCTTGAGTTTGCTATGATAAAATCATGAAAGAAATTTTTGAAAAATGGCATAAAAAATTAGAAATGCTATGATAAAATCATGAAAAAAACATCAATAAGCATAATAGTCTTGGCTTTATTTGCAGTGTTCTTGTTCTTTGTATTAAAAGACAGTAAGCCCCCAATTTCGGAAGTATCTACAATTCCAGAGATGAAAGATGGTGTGTCTGCAGAAGTCACAGAATCATTAGACACAGTGTACGCAGATGGTAGTGACACTTTTTGCACAAATACCCAAAATTATTTTGTAATA
>CAYYJU010000029.1:0-7385 GCA_964472335.1 uncultured Candidatus Saccharibacteria bacterium
CAAAACTTAAAAAATTAATTCGAGAAAACAAAAAACCAGAAACTCCTTTATTTTTGAGGAAAGACTAAATATGAAATACATAGACATACATAGTCATGTGCAATTCAATGCTTTTGATGCCGATAGAGACGAGGTGATGAAGCGCGCGCTCGACAATGACACCATGGTCATAAATGTAGGCACACAGATAGATACTTCAAAGAATGCAGTAGCCCTCGCAGATAAATATGATAGAGATGTGTACGCTATCGTTGGCTTGCACCCGATACACACTGGAGCTTCTTATCATGATCAAAAAGAACTCGGCGAAGGTGGCAAAGAATTTGTTTCTCGTGGAGAAGTTTTTGATAAAGATATATATCGAGAACTTTTGAAAAATCCTAAAGTAGTGGGAATCGGGGAAGTAGGCCTAGACTATTATCGGATGGACGATGAGTCAATTGAAAAACAAAGAGAAGCACTGATAGCACAGATAGAACTAGCAAATGAATTCGATAAACCTATCATGCTCCACATTCGCAATAATCCAAATGACAAATCAAAGAACGCATATTTTGACGCCCTCGAAATTTTAAAAGAACATGCGAAGGTAAAAGGTGATGTGCATTTTTTTGCGGGAGGACTAGAAGAGGCAAAAGCATTTTTGGACTTTGGCTTCACACTTTCTTTTACCGGAGTCATAACATTTGCCACTCAATATGATGAAGTCATAAAAAATACACCACTCGACATGATAATGACAGAGACAGATTGCCCTTATGTGACTCCAGCCCCTCACAGAGGCAAAAGAAACGAGCCTATGTATGTGAGAGAGGTTGTAAAGAAAATAGCCCTAGTAAAAGGGCTACCAGAAGACGAAGTAGCCAGTGCAATCATGGCAAATGCGAAGAGGGTTTTTAAAATATAGAGGGAGTCTTTACTTTATAGAGAGTTTTTGATAGTATAAGGTTCATGTCAAAGAGAGACGAAAAAGCTGAAAATCAATCAATAGAAGAGGCAAATAACAGAGTTTATGAACTCGGTTATCTTTTAGTTCCTACCCTTGAGGAAGGAGCTGTTTCTGGAGCTTACGGAGACCTAAAAGACCTCGTATCTTCTACTTTTAAAGGAGAAATCATTGCTGATGAAATTCCAAAATCAATAAATTTAGCATATACAATGCTAAAGGTAGTAAGTAATGTACGAAGCAAATTCGACACTGCTTATTTTGGTTGGATTAAATTTACAATGGATTCTGATAAGGTAGTAGAATTAAAAAAGAAACTAGACCTAGATCCAAATATAATTAGATTCTTGATAATCAAAACTATAAAAGAAAACACAATAGCTACAAAGAGATTTACTACAGGTAGAGGAGTACAAAGGACTTATAACCCAAAGAAATTAGATGAACCTACTGGTCCAATAAATAAAGAAGAAGTAGATAAAGAAATAGATGCTCTTGTAGCTTAATAATTTAAAGATATGTATTTAAACAAGGCAATATTAATAGGAAATCTTACTCGCGACCCAGAATTAAAGTCTTTACCTTCAGGTATAAAGGTTTGCACATTTTCTTTAGCTACAAATCGTGTTTGGAAAGATAAGTCTGGAACACGCCAAGAATCAGCTGATTATCACAATGTAGTAGTGTTTGGACGCCAAGCAGAGACAGTGGCTCAATACATGAAAAAAGGTAGCTCAATCTTAGTCGAAGGACGAATGCAGACACGAAGCTGGGAAGATAATACAAGTGGTGAAAAGAAATACCGTACTGAAATCATCGCTGACCGTACTCAATTCGGACCAAGAGGCGGAGCAACAACAGGGGGAAGTGCACCAGCTACAAATGCTCCAAAGAATGAAAACGAAGATATGGATTCAATAGAGTACCCAGAAGAAGATATAAACCCAGAAGACATACCATTTTAATACAATTAATATATAAATTAACACTATGAAACAAGATTACTTTTCAGCAAACAATATAAAACACATAGACTACAAGGATATAGATATCTTAAAGAAATTCTTGAACCCAAACGGTAAAATCCTAAATCATAAGAGAACAGGTGTGACAGCAAAGAATCAAAGACAGCTGACATCAGCTATCAAACACGCTCGATTCCTAGGACTTCTACCATTCATCATAAAATAAGAAATAAAAAAACCACCCGAGAGGGTGGTTTTTTTATTTCTTATTAAGCTCTTTCTACGTATTCACCAGTTTCTGTATTTACTATGACAGTTTCTCCTTCTTCTATAAACATAGGAGCATTTAGAGTCGTGCCATTTTCTAGAGTAATAATTTTATTGCCACCTTTAGATGTGTCTCCACGGACTGCTGGGGGAGCTTCTTTTACCAAGAATTGCATTTTAATAGGCAAAGTAATCTTTATTATCTTTTCTTCATCATCATCGTCCCATACTAGGGCAGTGACATTGCTATTTTGTTTGAGGAACTTGCCTGCATTTCCGATAAGATTTCCAGCAAGTTTAAATCTATTACTCTTGTCTTCTGGGTCACAGAACCAATATTCATCTTTTGCACTGTACAAGAATGTGATTTCTTTCTTTTCTATATCTGCTTCGTCTGCCATGTCGGACACGTGAAATGTGGCTGCTATGGTCTTACCAGAGATTAAACTCTTTAATTTTACTTGGTTTTGAGGCTTCCTCTGCTGTGTTCGGGCCACATGACTCTCCACTACTTCACAAGGTTCATCACTATATATGATGATTTTCTTTTCGCGTATTTCGCTGTATTCTAATTTTGCCATATTCATTATAGTAACAGAAAACCCAATAAAATCAAATCTTTATTCCTCACCCCCAACCCCTCTCCAGCCCTCAGAAAGGCCTAGAGAGGGGAGGAACTCAATGTTACAATTAATACATGCAAAAGGAGGGCATAATTAAGAAAGCTAGGACTTTACGAAGAGAAAATACCAAAGCAGAAAAAATACTTTGGAAAGCGCTTAGAAATAATAGTCTTGGAATGAAATGGAGAAGGCAACATCCAATAGACATGTTTATCTTGGATTTCTATGCGCCCAGCCTAAAGATCGCCATTGAGCTGGATGGTTCTCCGCACTCTTTAAAAGAAAACAAAGAATACGATCAAGATAGAACAGCTTATTTAGAATTTAAAAGTGTAAAGGTTCTGAGATTCTGGAATAGTGAAATTGAAAAAGATTTAGAGAAAGTGCTTGCTAAAATTAAAAAACTAACTAGTAGTTAGCTGGCTAAAAACTTCATCCAGCTCTTTTCTATTATTTACAATAAATATTTTTTTAGTATTTTCATAAAGTTTTAGTCTATATATAACTTCCTCTCTATTAAATGTGATTATTTTTTTCAGCAAGCCCCATGACAATTTATTTGTATTTCCTTCTGCTTTATCAAAAGGCTGATTTTTATCCAGAGATCTAGTAAATGCTCTATAAATACACAAGATTTTATTAAAGTTTAAGAAAACCACAGTATCTGCTGCAGGAATTCTTGAATCAAAAGTTCCTCTATAGTTTCCATCCATAATCCATTCTTCCCTTGATAGTAAATTTTTTACTATAGCGCTCCACTCATCTTTTTGTATGGCAACCCAGTTTGACTTATAGTAAAATTTATCCAAGTGTATAATTTCTCGGTTGAGCTCTTTCCCTAATTTATTAGCGAAAGTTGATTTACCAGAGCCTGGTATACCAATTATAAGTATTTTATTCATCGAATTTATTTTCCCCTCTCCGATACTTGGGAGAGGGGACCAAGGGGTGAGGGTTTTAGTATTATCTACGCTTCTTCTGCAAATTTCTTTTTGATGTCTTTTAATATTTGGTCTCCTATTTTTTTGTTTTCTTGTAGGAATTTTCTAGTAGCATCATAGCCCACACCGAGTTTCACTTTCTCTGACTTTTCACCAGAAGGGATGTATGAATATGTATTTCCACTCTTTTCTACGATTTTAAACTTTTCACCTAGAGCCATCATCTCACCTTGGCTAGATATACCTTCGCCATAAATGATATCAAATTCTGTCTGTTTAAAAGGAGCAGCTACTTTATTCTTTACCACTTTTACTCGAGTACGAGAGCCTACTACTTCTTCACCTTTTTTAATTTGAGCAATTTTTCTGATATCAAGACGTACAGAAGTGTAAAACTTTAAAGCCTTTCCTCCTGGTGTAGTCTCAGGGTTACCAAACATTACTCCTATCTGCATTCGGATCTGGTTTATAAATATCACCACAGTCTTTGAACGAGCTACGATAGCAGTGAGTTTTCGGAGAGCTTGAGACATTAGGCGAGCTTGTTTACCTACATGGTATGAGCCCATATCGCCTTCAATCTCGTCTTTAGGGGTGAGTGCAGCTACGGAGTCTACTACTATGACATCAATCTTTCCTGTACGTACCAAGCTCTCTACTATCTCAAGAGCTTGCTCACCATTGTCTGGTTGAGAGATTAGAAGATTGTTTATATTTACTCCGAGTTTCTTTGTGTAGTCTGGATCCATCGCATGTTCAGCATCTATATAAGCACACACACCGCCAGATTTTTGAGCTTCAGCTACTATATGAAGAGAGAGGGTAGTCTTACCACTTGATTCAGGTCCAAATATTTCAATAATTCTGCCACGTGGTATACCACCGACACCGAGAGCCATATCTAGGCCTATAGATCCAGTAGGTATGACATTGATATCTACTTTCGGAGAATCACCAAATTTCATTATAGAACCCTCACCAAATTTGTTTTGTATTGATTTGAGTGTGTCTTCGAGCCCACTCATGCCCATAGTTTTGTCGTCTTTTTTTGTTTTTTTCTTCATCATAATTTTAATGGATTAATTGATAATTTTTCTCATCTACATAGCTAAATTTGTCTATAGCTTTTATGTTTACTATATTATACCCCGAAAGGAGAACAATAGTCTCTTCAAAATCACCCTTGTTGTTTACCGATATTTCACGGCCATTTAAGGTCAGACTGATAGCATTTTTGGCATTTCCTGTGATTTTTTGCACACTTTCAGTGACTTTTGCTCCATTTTCTATATTTACATTTCTTATCTTTACTCCAAATATCAAATCTTTGGAACGGAAAAAAGCAAAAATTATTATAATTAAGAAAAATGCACAAAGACTAGCAATTTTTATCGTTTTTTTAGATAACATTTTCTCCGGCCTCATTACGCTCTATTTTTTCTAAAACTTCTCTAGGTTTGGCACCATCTCCAGGGCCTATGACTCCACGTTCTTCTAGTTTATCCATTAGTCTGGCTGCTCTGGCATAGCCGAGCTTTAATTTTCTTTGCAGGTATGAAGTAGAAGCTTTTCCAGCTTCCATGACACAGATTCGTGCCTCTTCGTACATCTCATCGTCTTCATCTGTATCTCCATCTAGTGTGCTTTCAAAGATACTCTTGTCATTTGATACAGCTGCTGCTGTGAGTGTGATTTCTTCTGATATTTCATCTATATATGCATCAGCGAGGTATTTTACTACTTTCTTTACTTCACCTTCAGATATAAATGCAGACTGCAATCGTTCTGGCTGAGCTTCTCCAGAAGAGTAGAGCATATCTCCAGCACCGAGCAATTTTTCTGCACCACCAGCATCTAATATAGTACGAGAGTCTATCTGTGAAGATACCTTTAGTGCTACTCGAGCAGGGACGTTTGCCTTGATGAGTCCTGTGATGACATTTACTTCAGGGCGCTGAGTAGATAGTACCAAGTGAATACCGACAGCTCGAGACATCTGTGCGAGGCGAACGATAGCGGATTCGAGCTCTCTTGGGTAAGTACTCATTATGTCTGCGAGCTCGTCGATGACTATCACTATATACGGCATTCGGTCTACAGATACTTCTTCTTCTATGCCTTCTGAATTTTTCTTCATCTTCTTTGGACCTTTACCATAGATGTTGTTGTGGTAAGACTCAATATCTCGGACAGATTCGGCTTCTAGGATGTCATATCTTCTATCCATTTCTTTTGCAGCCCATTTTAGAGCTAGGATAGTCTTCTTTGCTTCAGTGATTACCGGAGTGAGCAGGTGAGGGATGTTGTTATATAGTGTGAGCTCTACGCGCTTTGGATCTATCAAAATAAATTTCAAATCATCTGGACCATTTCTATATAGGAGGGAAGTAATCATGGAGTGTATAGTCACTGACTTTCCAGAACCCGTAGTACCAGCTACTAGTACGTGTGGCATTTTTGCTAGGTTGCCAAATATTGCTTTACCTGAGATAGAACGACCGAGGGCAGTGGTGAGTGGTTTTGGTGAATCTTTAAACTTAGGATCATTGAGTAGGGTAGCGAGACCGACGATTGATTTTGATTTATTTGGAATCTCAATACCTACGAGAGACTTTCCAGGGATAGGTGCTTCTATACGAATAGGGTGAGCAGCGAGTGAAAGGGCTAGGTCATTTTGCAACCCGACAATACGAGAAAGTTTTACTCCTTCTGCTGGCTTTAAAGCATATCTAGTGACAGTAGGTCCGACGGTAATCTCATCCATCTCTACTTCGATACCAAAGTTTGCGAGAGTTCTTTTTATGATATTTGCATTTGCTTTGATGTCTCCAGTGTTTGGTTTACCACTATCTTCTTCAAGTAGTGAAAGTGGGGGAGGGACATATGTAGATATGAGTCCAGTGCGTCTCTTTTTGATTGGCATTTCTTCTTCCTCTTCTGTCTGTGTTGCTGTGACAATTTTTTCTTTTCCTACACCGAGAGCTTTCTTTATTTTTTCTGAAGTAGTTTCTTTTGTCTCTTCTTCTTCCTCCTCCTCTTCTTCACTTTCTTCTATAGTAGATTCTTCAATTTTTTCTTTAACAAAGATTGATTTTATTCTGGCAAAAATTTGGGCAAAATCTACCTTGGCATCAAACATGATTAAGATTGAAATTATTAAGATTGCTCCGAGGAAAAAAATACTCGCGTAAACATCAAAAAGAGATACAAAAGGTAATGCCGACATCTCTCCTAAAATTCCACCAGAGTGTGCACCCGAAGCTATGTCTATCATCCCCAATCCTGAGAGTAAAAAAAGTGCACTAGAGAGCACTCGAGTCCATCCTATGTTTGGCACTTCTGATTTTATAAATGAGTAACCAATCAGTACAAAAAGAGTAGGTAGTAGTACATAGCCGACTCCTAGTAGAGGTAGAAAAATTTTATTATAAAAAAAGTCTCCGGCGACTCCAGCTGTATTAAACCAAGACAATAAAAAAAACAGAGCTAAAACAAAAAAAAGTATGCCTATTATTCCATGCTTTGTGTGAGTCTTTAGTCCGACAGTTTCATTTGTTAGTTTACGATTTTGGGGGTATTGTTTCTCAGCTTTCTTTTCAATTTTCTTCTTTGCCATTGCTATATTTTAACATAATTTTTTTTA
>CAYYJU010000030.1:0-7296 GCA_964472335.1 uncultured Candidatus Saccharibacteria bacterium
TTAAACAAAAAAGTGTGCTAAGTATGTAGATTTTAATATAATAACCTTCTGCACGGGGATTCAATTTCCCCCATCTCCACAAATTTATTTTATAAAACATAAAACAGAAAACCCACAAACGAGATGGGTAATCTGTTTGTGGGCAATTAATTATTAATTTACGATACTTAAAACCTCGAAAGGTTTTTTGCTTTTATCCTTGAACCCATTCACTTGAACCTTGCAAAAGGTCATGCCGGCGTTCGTCAATTGAACCTTAAAAATTTCCTCTACGTTGCGAAGTTCTTTGGGAACATCATCAATGTAAAAGTAAGTTCTAAAATGTTCTAGGTCGCCTAGTCCGTAGTCTGTGTACCCCCATCGAACTAAAGCGATGCGGTCTTTTAAGATGTCAGTGACTCGAAACATTTTCCCTGCTTCGTCTTCAGAAATCGTTCTCGGGTTTTCGAAAGTATCACGTTCGTGACTCAGCCCAAATCCGAGATTTAGAAAAACAAAGTAGACAATGAAACACACGGCAGTAACACCAACGGCCGTCCCAGTTTCGAGTTTCCAAAAACTCAAACCAATTCCCGTCGCCAGGATCACTGTAAAAAAGATAAATATTTTCATACAAGCCCCTCCTTTGGGCTATTTTCGAAATAACTAGAATTTAGACTAACCAATCATTATTATGCATAATATTACCTATTAGTCAATACATTCACCTATTGTTGACTTTTTACCCCGAATAAGCTATATTTTAACTAGTTTCAGGTACTTAGCCTGCTACATTTATACCAATTGCGTGAAAGAATAAACAACCAAATAAGGGCTCGTGAACTTCGGGTTTTAGATAATGAAAACAAAAATCTAGGAGTTTTGAGTATTAAGGATGCTCTAGAAATGGCGCAAAATATGGGTTTAGACCTTATAGAAATAGGGCCTACATCCAATCCCCCAATCGCAAAGATAATGGATTTTGGTAAGTATAAATATGAAGCAAGTAAGAAACAAAAGAAACAAAAAGCTAGCGCCAAAAACACCGAGACAAAATTAGTTCAAGTAAAAATAGGTACGGGAGACCATGACCTAGAGCTAAAAGCTAAAAATGTCTCTAAGTGGCTAAAAGAAGGACATAGAATAAAAATTGAACTTTTCTTGGCAGGTCGTGCGAAATATATGGATGAAAAATTCCTAAAAGAACGTTTAGATAGAATATTACATTTAATAACTGAGGATTATAAAGTATCAGATCCATATAGAAAGGGTCCAAAAGGTTTAACCACAATAATAGAAAAAGCAAAATAATTTTATGAAGGGAATGAAAACAAACAAATCATATAGCAAGAGACTAAAGCTTACAAAAACTGGCAAGGTAATAGCTCGTAAGCCTGGTTTCAACCATTTCAATGCAAAGCAATCAAGAACTTCACAACTTGGTGGTCGCAAGAGACAGAATTTTGTAATTAAAAATAAACCAAAAAGTCATTTGTTGCCTTTTGCGTAAGCAAAAAACAATAAGTGTTAATAAAATAATATGACAAGAGTAAAAAAGGGAGTACATGCATTAAAGAGACGAAGAAGCGTATTGAAGCAGACCAAAGGTATGCGTCATGGTCGCTCTACAAAAGAACGACAAGCAAAAGAAGCTCTGCTTCATGCTGGTAATTATTCTTTCGCTCACCGAAAGGACAAGAAATCTCACAATAGAAAGCTTTGGAATATAAAAATCAATGCTGGTAGTCGTGAACTTGGTATGTCTTATTCAAAATTAATGGGTGCACTAAAGGTAAAAAATATAATGCTAGACAGAAAGATACTTTCTGACTTTGCGGAAAATCACCCAAATACTTTTGCTAAAGTTTTAGAAGCCGTAAAATAAATACAATAAAAAAAATCCCCTTAACGGGGATTTTTTTTATTTATTTGGTGGAACAATTTTATATTCGGCTACTTTGTCTTTTTTTACGAGAGCTATGATATCTTCTATCATCTTCTTTGGGTCTGTGCCTTTTACGATTTTATCATTTGGCCTATTCCCTTTTGCTAAGATATCTTCTAATTCAGCTCCCATTTCCCATGGACCTTCATATATACCTATCGGCTTGCCATCTTCAAAAGCTACAGTAAACTCATGAATAGTACCTATTCGTCCACATCCGCAGATGACAGCGTCAGAAGATCGTGTGAGCAACAAATCTCGTCCTGGATAACCAAAGCCTGTGTAGACTATCAAATCCATGTAATCTAGTGGAAGTTTATATGTCTCGACATGCTCTTTTTCAGATGATGCTGGAGACATGCCGATAGAAATACCACCTGCCTCTTTTGCTCCCATAGCAGCCCAAAGTGGAAAGCCGGTAGTAGCTCCAGTCACGATGATGGCACCTTGTCTTGCAATTTCTCGGCCGAGCTCTTTGGCTTTTTCAAGTGCGTCCACTCCACAATGACCTGTCTCTGCTGCCCCTGAAACACAAATTTTTATTTGATTGTGTCCGTGTTTGTTTAAAGAATCCAATGTTTTTATATCCATATTTTAATTATATCAATGAAACAAACATAATGCAAAATTTGTATTTTTTGCATTATGTTTTGAAAATTTAATTATTTTTTAACAAATTAAGTCTACGCTAGTTCCCTGCTCTGGGGCATATGCATCTATGGCTAGGTTGTCACGCAATTTTTGAACCAAAAACATTGATGACTTTGGCTCACCCATGACGACAAAAACTTTTTTTACTGAGTTTTGCATATCGGAAACAAAGTTTAAAAGTCCGTCTGAATCTTTGTGTCCTGAATATCCATTTATAGTTACTATATGAGCTCTGACTACTACATCTTCTCCAGATATTCGGACTGTCTTTACTCCTTCTTGAATTAAGCGCCCTGGACTGCCGACAGCCTGATACCCAGCGAGCAACAATGTATTGTTTGGATCTGGTAAATAGTGCCTCTCGTGGTGTACTACTCTTCCTCCTGTAGACATACCACTACCAGCAATAACAATTTTTGGATTTGGGACATTGCCTATCATTCTAGATTCTTCGGATTTTAAAGTACTATGAAGCCCTGGGAAATCAAACAAGTATTTGTCGTGAGACATTGCTTTTTGAGCTGCATCATTAAAGTAATCTTTATATTGTTTAAAGACGTCAGTGAGACGAATAGCTAGTGGAGAGTCCAAGAATATAGGCATCACTGGTATGCGGTTCCCTTCTACTAAGGAATTTAACTCAAATAAAAGCTCTTGAGATCTTTCTAGTGAAAATGTAGGTATTATGAGCGTACCTTTCCTTTTATAATTGTCTTCGATTACTTCTTCTAAAAACTTTCGGCGTTCGTCTCGTGATTCATGATTTCTATCTCCGTAGACACTTTCCATGATTACATAGTCCACATCGGTGACTTTTTCCGTATCAGGCAAAATTGGTGAAGGACTGTTGCCCAAATCTCCTGTAAATAAAATCTTTTTACCATTGTAAGTAAACATAATCATCGCAGAACCTAAAATATGCCCGGCGTTTAGCATGGAAACCTCTACATCTGGAGTCACATTTATTTTCTCATGATAATCAAAACCTTCCCAGAGAGACATGGCTAGTCTCAAATTTTCAACAGTATAAATTTTATCTAAACCAAGTTCTGTATTTTTAGACAAGATACCAGTAGTATCTTCTAGCATTGGAGAAGATAGTGCTTTGGTAGGTTTGGTGGAATAAATTTTTCCACGAAAACCTTCACTGATTAATTTTGGTATTCTACCTACGTGGTCTACGTGTGAATGGGTGACAAAAAGAATATCAATTTCTTTTGGGTTATATGGAAATACTTCCCAGTTTATGTCATCGGCTAATTTTAAACCTTGAGTAAGACCGCAATCGACTAATATTTTTTTACCATCAATTTCTAAAAGAAAATTAGCTCCTGTCACTGAGCCTGTACCTCCATAAAATGTTACTTTTGCTTTTTTATCCATTGTTATAATTGTACCTTATTTTGAGAACTAGGCACAATACTTTTAAAATAATATAAAATAGCGACCAATCCACCAGATAAATCAAAGAATATGTCCGAAACGGAGTCTAATCTATTAGCGACAAATAAATTTTTAACAAAATAGCTGTTTGCAGAGAATTCAAATATCTCCCAAGAGATTCCTATCAATAAGACACCGAGTATTATCTTTAAAATGGAGCCTGACATTTTGCCATCTAGCAAATTTTTATAAGATAGGAGTAAAATAATAAACAAACCAGACCAAAATCCACCCAAAAAATGCATCGGCATATCAAAATACCAGATAGAGTAATACCAATAAAATTTACTGGCTAAAACATGAACTACAAAAATAAATATAACCAAGGTCACCAGAGTCTTTATCAATTTTTTCCGATCCATTTTGATATTATACAATATTTAAAAAGAAAAAACCCAAAACTATGTAAGGTTTTGGGGTGCTTCTTAGGACTATCTCAGATATATTACCATAGCTGTGAAGCCAAGTGGGTGCGAGATGCTTGTAACCAAGGCTACACTCAATCGACGCTCCCATAAATTGTTGTCTAGGTAATAACCGGAAATAACCCTACTAAAAGTATACTATCTCTAAATTTTTCTGCAAGATAATTCTTAAAAAAACACGAATTTAAAAGAAAAACAAGTTTGACAAAAATTATTCAATACCTTTCTTTTCAAAAAGCATTATGTCGTACTTGTGATTTACCAAAAGATCTTCTTTTGACACACCTATCGTCTCTAAAAAACTACAGAGCTCGTCTTGAATTTTTAATCTCTCTTGTGAGTCTTCGTTTAAAACAATTTTTTCAGCTTCAATAAAATGTCCCAAATCTTTTACTTCATCTAATACAATTTCTATATCATTGAGCTTGGTTTTTATTCTTTTTTTATCTACCGTAGGAACTTTTTGCCATTTTAAAAGTTTAATTATTTCAATCATCATTTCACCGTCCCCTATCTCCAGCTCTCGCTCCAAAGAATCTTGCCTGCCGGATTGAGAAATTTTTAAAGTGAAAATATGTTTACCATTTTGATGTCGTACTCGAAGCACTGGTGTGTTAATCGGAGGCGGGAAAGGTAGATTTTCAGGAATAAAAATATGGTCGACTTGGTGAAGCTCTTCACTAAAAACAAAACCAAGACTTTCAATCTTTTTCTTCACCTCTTCCCTATTTTTAATTCTTGCTTTTACTTCTACCTCGTACATAAATGTATATTAACACAAAAGCCCCACTAGGGGCTTTTGTAAATTTTTTATTTTCTAGTTTGAGTAAACTTTTCGTGAACGTTTTCGTAATCAAAAAGTTCATTTTCAGCAAACCAATGTGTTATTTCTAATTTTGCTTCAGCTGAATCTCCAGAAGCGTGCAAAATATTTGGTAAACCTATTCCCTGTTCATCTGCATGACTAAAGCTCATATGGGAGTAGTCCCCTCGGATTGTGCCTGGTAGTGCGCTTTTTGATTCTGTAGGTCCTACCATTTTACGAACGACAGCCACTGCATCGATACCTTCTAGTACTACAGCTATGACTGGTGCGCCTTGCATCATTTCTACTGTGGTATCAAATATCTTTTGACCATGACGAGTTATCATCGTACCTATTCCTTCATAGTGTTGATGGAAAAATTCAGTATTTGGTTGCAGCATCTTTGTGCCGACAATCTTTAGTCCTACTTTTTCAAATCTTGATAATATTTCGCCTACTATGCCACGGCTGACAGAGTCAGGCTTGAAAACTATAAGTGTTCTTTCTTGTTGTTTTTTCATATGTAGCTATATTAACAGAAAAAACCACCCTTGTAAAATCTACTTTTTTACCATTCCTTCAAAAGTTATAGTGGTATATTCTTTTAAATTTATTCCGTATTTTTTATAAACTTGATTCACAGAGCATATAATTCCACTGTCACCATCGAAACCAAGCTCGAAAGCTGCATCTCTGGCTTTTTGTAGTGTAGTAGACTCTATTTCTATATATGGAGGTATTTGTGGCCAGAAATCAATATCAAAAACTACATCATTTTTTACATATCTAATTCTATTATTTTTTGCTTCATGTTTTAAAATAAAACCTGTAGATTTTATAATTTCACAAGTTTTTTCAAAATCATTGACTGTCACCTCTATTTCTTTCATCCCCTCGTCTGGGATACTAGTATCATTGGATTTTACTCCGAGTCTTTCTTTATATGTCAGCGTCGTTTCTTTGCCATCAGTCCTTACCCTTAGCCATTTATGTTTATCATCCAATCTAAAATCTGGATAATCAAAAGTCCTGCGGATATAATTATGTTCCCCTGTTTTCGTCGCTCCTATTTCTAATAGTTTCTTTTCTAAACTAGGTACATCAACTTCTAAAAATTTTATCTCAAATTCTTCGTTGTTCATTAATCCATCGTCTTATACCTAGTCATAATCTCAGCTTCTACCTCTCCTCTATCACGACCAAACTTTATATATGATAGCTCTTTTAGACTATCTACTATATCAGGATTTCCTTTTTCTGGAGCTATAGTCTTTATATTAAAAGGCTTGGTCGGCTGACCTTGTACCAGCATGCTCATATAAGCATTGTAATTATCTAATTTGGTTATGTCTTTGGCTGTAAATTGAGGTTTGAATTTAGGCTCAAGGAAATTTGCATCCTCGGTGCCCACTCGGAACACTGCCATCGATCCTACGTTCCCAAAGACAGCATTTTTAATTTTTTCATCAAGCTGAGTAATGTATTGATGAGCAATGTTTAAAGATAGTCTATATTTACGAGCTTCAGACAATATAGAAGAAATAGAGTCTGTGGTGACATTTTGGAACTCATCTATGTATAGATAAAA
The DNA here is from genome assembly GCA_964472335.1 of uncultured Candidatus Saccharibacteria bacterium. Taxonomy (GTDB): domain Bacteria; phylum Patescibacteriota; class Minisyncoccia; order Phycocordibacterales; family UBA9973; genus UBA9973. The sequence goes on from CAYYJU010000030.1 coordinate 6,837, forward strand.
ATCATTCATAGGTTTACCAAACATGTCTACTCTGGAGAGTGCCGCCATCTGTATTTTTCCTACCAAGACAAGACCGATAAGATTTGCATTTATATCACCGAGTCGACCCTTTGAAAGGTTTACCAAAAGAATTTTCTTTTCATCCATTATTTTCCTAAAATTGAAAACTGAGTTTTGTTGAAGGACTACCGGACGCATGATGTCGTTACTAATAAAGTTATCGAACTTTGAAGAAATGTACGGCACAAAGTTTGCGAGACTTTGATCCCCTGTCGTCTGCTCAGCATTTACCCAAAATTGTTTTATGATAGGATTTTTACAGCGAGCGAGCTTCATATCTCTAAATTCTTTATCTCCTAGCACCCGAGTGATTTCAAGTAAAGTAGAACCTGAGTCTGGATCCTCCATCACAAGGAACGCACTATTTCTAAAATATTGTTCAATCATTGCTCAACATACT
>CAYYJU010000031.1:0-5975 GCA_964472335.1 uncultured Candidatus Saccharibacteria bacterium
GTCTGGCTCATGCCAGACTTTACCTTTTCTTGCACTTCTTCAGCGATCTTTTTGAAAAGCTCAGGGTTTTTCTCTATCATAGTCACAAACATATCTATCTGTGCCTCTGGCACACCTTTTGCCTTCAACATCTTTTTAAGTAAAAAATTTTGCATTCCCATCCGGCCATTATACCACCCACCCACCCCCTTCCACAAATCCGTCCCCCAGCTACTTTAGCAAAGTAAAGTACTTTACTTTGCTAAAGTAGCTGGAAAATAAAATATCTGTATGAAAAATGTCTGTGAGAAAAAAGAAAACCTAACGAAACAATTTACTCTTGTATTTTGAAAATAAAATCTTACCCCAGACTAGCAACAGTAGTACATAATTCGTAATCATAAACCATTGATTGCTCCACTGTATGCCATATGGAAATTTGTAATCAGACAATGGGAAAAATAGTGGCGTCGGGAAAAAGGCAATCACATGCGTAGGAATATCTATGAGTATATGGAGAGCCCAACCCAAGAGCTCGTATCTAGGACGCTTGAAAATAATCCACACTATTATGAACACGACAGCCCATATCACGAGCGAGTGGCTGTAATCATATAAAACAAGCGCGAGTTTAAAACCTTCTGGTATGCCACCTTCTACTATTTGTGGTTTCCCAAAAACTTTTGCAAAACTATCGCCTAAAAAAATAACGGAATAGAAACGTACAATAAAAGGAATTGTGAATGCAAATAAATCTGGGAAAACTCCCCAAAAAGCAGTCCATCCCGGACTCATATGAAATTTATTTTTCTTCTCCTTATTTCCTTTTTCGGCTAAAGCGTTTGCTCCCCTCGCCCCTGCATTTGCCCAAAGTGTGTGTGCTAGTACATCCATATTATTTCTTTAATTCTGATATATCTTTTTTAATTTCATCAAATCTTTGCATTACTTCTTTATCAAACAAAGATTGCTTGTTGGCAAAGAAAATTAATTTTATGGAAACAAGAAGAACTCCAATCTCTAATAGTAAATCTTTGCTAAAACCTTTTAAAAAAAGAGCTAAGATAAATAATATTATCGTTAACAATACAACTATTAAGTTTCCTGTATCTAATAATTTTTTCATATTATTTATATTACCATTTTCGTATGCTAGTTTGTAAAATACACATAACAATATTTTAAATTTTTCTAGTATCGTAAGCCCAGTGGAGGAGAGCTTGCCTTTGGCGTGGCCGACAAAAGATATCTCCCTTGCGACAATTTTTCACCAAAGCTCCCATGTGCCGACGAATAGCATTCCATCTCTTTATCTGTCTATCATCTTCTTTTTCTAATCTCCGCCCCAGATAATATCGACAATACCACTCAAACCAACCTCGCGGGTCGTCTTTGCTTATCCAGTGATTTTTGCGCCACACAGAGAGTGGCTGGCTGGCATCTACTTTAAAAAAATTTAATTCTTTGTGGTGCTTGTGATCTTTTGATAATTTAGCTTTTGCGAACCATGACTTTGGATACTCTTTTGGTTTGTCACTAAAATAAATACCACCAAAGACACCGAGCTCGAGCATGGCCTTTGGTGTGAGATCTGGCTTGAAATCGGGATGAAAATTTTTACCTACTTTTTCTGTAAGAAAATATACATACCCCTTTTGCATTATATTATTTACAACTACTTTTTTCTGCATTACTTAGAAATTACCGGCATTTTGCCAATATATTTTTTATCATTTATTAAATCCACCAAAACTTTTGCGACTTTTTTTCTAGGTGTCTGTAACTCTGCAGGACCTCCAAAGGTCAATTCATAACCTTTAAATTCTTTATCACTCTTACTCAATTTGAGTACGCGAACTACTGTAAAATCCAAGCCCGAGTCTTGTAGAACTTGCACATGCAATACTCCATCATTTACCCTGTTTGGGTCTACGAGCTTAACAAAGAAATTTAAAAATTTATCAACGATAGACGGTGTATCTCCTGATACTCTCACTCCAGTGCCGGTAAGGCTAAGTACTCTCTTTACTCCCAAACTTTGCATCGCTTGTACTATGTTTTTCATTCCTATCGTCTGCATGAGAGGCAGAGATCCTTTGATATGTCCGAGCACACTGACTACAGCGTCCGTGCCCCTCACGGCTTCGAGGGCATCTGCATAATTCATCACGTCTCCTTTTTTTATTTCGACGCCACTTGGAAAATATTTATTTGAGTTTTCGCTATATACAAAAGCTACCACTTCAAAACCCTGACTCACTGCATAGTTTACGACTTCTACTCCTGTCCTGCCGTCAGCACCAAATACACAGATTTTCATAAATTATTTTTTATATAATAAAGTTATTAAATAATCTTCAAACTCTGCTAAGGATAAAATGTGTTTGATTGAATTTTTATCTGCAAAAGAGAGCTCGGCTTTGCTCCATCCTTGCCCAGACAAAACCAAACTAATTTTATGCCTATTTAATAGAGTAATCAATTTTTTTAAGTAATCTTTGTTGTCTACTCTACTATAGGTATTTGAAATACAGACCAGCTTGATATCTTTGCTCCTCTTTATAGCTTTTTTTAATTCTTCAAGAGATATATTTATGCCTAATATCTCTCTCTTGAAGCCATATTTTTTTAAAACTACATCGCCCATCAAAAGTGGTAAAAGATGATTGTTCCCCGGAGTGCAAGACAAGATCGCTATGGGACTTTTCTTCTTTTTTATTTCTTGAAGAAAATTTCCTAATCCAATAATATGCTGAGATATTTGCAAACTCATGCGATGCTCCATATTTATTTCTAAAATCTTTTCTCTCCACTCTGTGCCCATGTGTTTTAAAGTAGGAATGATAATTTCATCAAAGATTTTAGCAATACTGTGACCTTGCATATAAAGTAGGCTCAAGACACTAAAGGCTTTGTCGGCCTCGTTTTTAAATAAATTTTGATAATACTCAGCCCAGTCTTGGTTTGTATTTTCTTTTTGTTCTAATAAACGCTTTAAAACATAAGAAGAGGACACATGCTCTCTGTATTTTGATATAAAGCTACTCATTTGAGTCTTTGAAACCCTATAATGCCCTCCTGGGGTTTTGCCAGCTGGTAGCTTGCCAGAATGAATCCAGCGCTTGATAGTGCTCTCATTCACGGTAAAGTATCTGGCTATTTGTGGTGGTGTAAAATGCATGATTTGCATGATTTGATTATACACAGTACAATATATATATCAAGAAAATAGGTCGAAAAAAATTAGTAATATTAATAAAAATATAAATATGAATAAACTATCAGTAATGGATTTTGGTGCTTTGGTTTTAGTAATCGTAGGAGGACTAAACTGGGGTCTAGTAGGTGCATTGAATTTTAACCTTGTTTCAACTCTTTTTGGAGACATGTCTTCAATATCAAGAATTGTATACATTTTGGTTGGAGTTTCAGCTGTATACCTAGCTAGCCAATTGATGAATTTTACAAAGAAATAATTTGTAAATGTTCACGAAAAAAACTACTGTTTGCTCAGTAGTTTTTTTATTTTTATATACTATCTATTTAGATATGTAATGGTGAGCTGTAAGGTCGTCGCAAATGAAACCCAGACAAGATATGGAATATTTACATACACTACCCAGCGCAATTCTGGTATCGAGTACCAGATGCCATATAGTGCCCAGACTAATGTACCCAAGACAAGTAATATATCTATAGAAGCGAGTAAATTATTTTTTAATCCAAATTGAAGCGGAGTAAAAATAAAATTAAATACAAGGTTTAATGCAAATGGCAGAGCTATCATCAAAGGTATTTGTTTGGTGATGGCTTTGTAAAATACTGTTCCAAAAGAGACGAAAATAATGCCGTATAGCATAGTCCACACCGGACCAAATAGCCATGAAGGCGGAGCCCATGTAGGCCTTATCAAAGTCGAATACCAATTGTATGCATTGTTCATAAATTAATTATACAGCTTTTATTGTTTTATACTAATTAAAATGAGAAACCGCCTGTGGGTGCGGTGACTCACAGGCGGGTTTTATTTTAGATGGGCAGGTACTTCTGCATGAACGGTAGTGTTCATGATGTTGTTTTGTTCGGTCGGAACGGAGACGATCTCTTTGCAGATCAGCCTACCGGTTCTTTGTAAATGGAACCATTCCTCTGAAAAATCTTGCTCGAAGAGCGAGCGATATTCTTCATTGAAAAGTTGCCATGCTTCGGCGTCCTTGGGGTAGAGCGTGTAAGACACGATCGACATTTGATTCCCGGCTTCGCTCTCGAGATCGAGAGCTCTTCTGTACTCGACGAGAAAACAATTTGTCCTCTGGACTTCGAGAATATGCTTCTCTTGCATCCAGTTTTTGAACCTTTCGAACAAACTGCCACCTTCTTCGGAGCTGACAAAAAATATCCTTTGCCATTGTAATCTATACATATTTCTCCTCGTGACCTTCGCCACTAAAAAATTAAAAAATCAAGAAACTAATTTCCTCTTCTTTATACCACATAAATACAAAAAAGCTACTTTAGTAAGCTAAAGTAGCTTTGTGTGAAAATAGCTAAAAATTAATCTTCTACTACGAGTAATTTACTCGGATGGTGGTGACCATTTACTATTCGGACTTTTTTTACCGGCACTTTAAAATATAAAGCCACGAGCTCCACCACTCTATTGTTTGCTTTATTCATTTCTGCTTTTTCTTTGACTGAAATATGAAAATGATCCGTAGACTTTTCGGTAAAAGTCTCCTTTTTTGCCCCAGCCACCACTTTTACATGTATGTACATACTACAACTATTTTAACATATTTACTGTAAGGGATTTCTGCCTTGAATAACTCTGATCAAGAAAAAAATGATAGCTAATACTAGAAGAACGTGAATAAAACCTCCTAAAGCAAAACCACCGAAAAAACCTAAAACCCATAAAACCACTAAAATTATTGCAATATTTGTAAGCATAAAATAAATTTGTTAATTATAAATAATAGACCTACTTATAATGACGCATCACACAGAGATTTATTGCAGATTTTTACACTTGGTCTCGAGCTCATAGATATCAGCTTCAGTGAGATTCATATTATCTCCTTGATTTAATTCATACATGATAGCTTTTGGATCAGACACATGCTCCAAGCCAAGAGAGTGTCCGAGCTCGTGAGCGAGCACACGCACGAGCTTGTCTCTATCACTAAATTCATAAATATCTATTTCACTTTTTAGCCCGTCAGTAAAATACACCCCCTCTTCAAAAGTCTCTCCGCGAGAAACATTTGTCGTATTGTATTTATCTACAGATAAATTGAGAGTATTTATGAGGCGATTCAATACTACGACGAGAGCATTTACCTCATCCATTTTTTCGTTTAAATCATTTTGTAAAACTTTTATTTGATTTGATTCTCTGTCCAAGGAAGCCTGAGTAGCTAATAACTTTTCATATTCTCCTTTTGGTGCTCCTCCCCTTTTATTCCAATAATCTACATCCCTCTCATAGGCATCTTGTTTTTGATTAAAAGATTCTACTTTTTTATTAAAATTTATTTTTTCTTGTTCATATAGAGCTTCGAGAGAATCAAATTTATTTTTTAGTGCTTCATAAGAAGCCTTTGTATTCTCTACTACAATTCCTAGATTTGAGAGTTTTTTTGTGGCTTGCTGTCTATAATCATAGACTAGATTTATTTTTAAAGTATCGGTAGCGGTATCAAATTCTTTGTAATCAAACAATTCTTTGCCATATGGTTTTTCCCAGATTTTTTCAGCATCAGCGAGAGCACTCAAAAAGTATTCTTGTGAGATTCCAAACTTATCATCAAAATTACCTATATTGTATGGTATCGGCTCTGTGCAAGGATTTAAGCTAGAGGCTAGACCTAAAAATTGTTTTACTTGTTGTATTTGTGGCTGAAATTTTTGATTTAATTCAAAACGAAAATGAAAAGCTAAGCCAAAGATAACTAATATTAGTATTGTCTGTAAAATCTTTTTCATAGTTATACAAA
>CAYYJU010000032.1:0-5882 GCA_964472335.1 uncultured Candidatus Saccharibacteria bacterium
ATGGCTTCATCATATATCTTTTGTATTTGTTTGGCTTTTTCAAAATCTGTCATCATATTTACAAAATTTTCATTTTACCTCTGATAATACTTTCGACAGCATATGGGTCAGGAACACCATGAAAATTCACTTCAGACTTATCACCACCTGCGGTGTCTATGTGTATATTCCCTATTCTAAAAATTCTTTCGATAAAACCTTGTCTTACTTTTATATTTTGAATTTTACTATATTCAGTAAAATCCCTAGAAGTAGCAATTAATTTATATTCTCTAGCTATCCCACTTTCAAGTACGTAAAAAGTCTCAGAGATTCTGGCTACTTCACCTAATACAAAGATTAATACGCCTACCAAAAGTAAATACCATGTGAAAAAAAACCCAGAAATAAAAATAAGAACTCCACTAAAGTAAAAAACAAAATGATACAAAGGATGAGGATGAAACTTTTTTATTACTATTTCGTTTAATTCCATATATTTAAGATAAATTTTTTATTTCTTCTTTGGTTTGTGTTCGCTCATTGGTTAAATCTAGCTCTGGATCAACACTATTCATATACACTAATCTTTGCTCTAACATTTGCCCTAATTCCCAATTAGGAATTTTTCCCTTTTTATCTTTAATAATTTCTTCTATTTCACGAGACAAGAGATACTCCATGATATCGTGATCACCATGATCTTTTAATTTTTCTAGATATGCTTTTGCTTTTAAATCAAATTCCTCCCGTGCACGCACTTTTTGAGTAGACTCAATTATTTCTTGTTCTAAGGCTGTGTTTCTTACTATGTTTTCTTTTTTACCTTCAAGCATATTTTTTCGTTTATTTTATAATAATTTAATTATACCACTTACCTAATTTATTTAAAATTTGAGACAGAGACTTAACTGTATAATCAATCTCTATTTTTGTGGTCTCTCTACCCATAGAAAACCTTATAGAGCCATCAGTTTCTTTTATATTCTTATCTATAGCCGATATTACATGTGAAGCTTTACCATCTCCGCTCTTACAGGCACTCTTGGCTGAGGCCATAATTCCCCTTGTTGATAATTCTATCACTAACAAATCACTAGGAATATTTGGGATTGTTATGTTTATATTATTTGGCAATCTATTTTTTAGATCACCATTTATTATTATTTCTGTAGAAATTTTTTGTAATTTTTTAATAAAATAATCACGAAGTATAATTAATCTTTTTACTTCTTTGTCTTTTATTTTTTCTGTATTTTCTAGTGCATTTGCCAGAGCTATCACTCCTGCTACATTTTCAGTGCCTGGTCGAAACCCAAACTCTTGATCACCACCAAACATTATTTTTTTTATTGGTGTATTTTTCTTTACATATAAAACTCCGACTCCTTTTGGTCCATAAATTTTTGCCGAATTAAAAGACATCATATCTACACCTAGTTGTGGCACTGAAACTGGTAAATAATTTATAGCCTGTGTCGCATCAGTGTGAAAAAATATGTTTGTATTATTTATCTTATTGTAATGTCTTATCTCTTTTGCGATTTCTTTTATGGGTTGCACTGTCCCTATTTCATTGTTTGCATACATCACAGATACTAAGATTGTATTTTTATTTAAAGCTTTTTTTATTTTTTTAGGATCGACTATACCACTATGCTCTACTTCGACAAAGGTTACATCACCTCTATGTTTTGCTGTCTCTAATACAGATGCATGTTCTATGTTTGTCGTCACTATGTGACCCTTGCCAATTCCCAAAATTGCTAAATTGTTACTCTCAGTAGCCCCAGAAGTAAAAACAATCTCACTATTTTGAGTTTTTAAAATCTCGGCTACTTTTTTTCTGGCATTCTCGAGCTTCTTCTTCTCTTTTAGTCCAAGATCATGAACAGCTGAAGAATTTGGCGAACTTACAAGGGCGCTCGATGCATAATCCATATATATAAAACTCTTATTTTTTCTCAATCTATCATTTGATTTAGGCATGAAAATAGTATATATTGAAATTATATGAATATAAAGCTCGACAGTGTTTTCTTGGTTTTTTTTGTTTTAGGTGGAATAATCATTCTTTTAATAACTATTTGGATTTTTACCACTGAAAAACGCTTAAAAAGATTTTTTGTGGGTAAAAAAGCAAAAGATTTAGAAGATACTATCGTCTCTCTTCATAATGATATTGTACTTTTAAAAAAAGCAAAAGAAGACACAGAGAAAGAAATCGTATTAATAAATACCAAACTTAAAAAAAGTATTCGTGGACTTCATACAGTACGCTTCAATCCATTTCCCGATCAAGGAGGAAACCAGAGTTTTGCTATCGGTATGTTAAATGAAGATGGTGATGGTGTAGTGCTTTCTAGTTTGTATTCTCGTGAGAGGATGAGTGTCTTTGCTAAGCCAGTAAAAAATAATAAATCTGAGCATGGATTGACTGAAGAAGAAAAAGAAGTTTTAGAAAAAGCAAAAGTTTAAATTAATATGGAAAAAAATAGTCAAAAAACAAATACGACAGAACGGGCACCGGTAGTAGTAATCATGGGTCATATTGACCATGGTAAATCTACCTTGCTTGACTACATAAGAAAAACCAATGTTGTAGACACTGAGACTGGGGGTATCACTCAGAGAATTTCTGCTTATGAAGTAGTGCATAAAAATGAAGAAGGTGTAGATAAAAAAATCACTTTCTTAGATACTCCAGGACACGAAGCTTTTTCAAAAATGCGAGAACGTGGAGCTCAAGTAGCTGATATAGCCATCTTGGTGGTATCAGCAGAAGATGGTGTAAAGCCACAAACTATTGAGGCTTGGAAAACTATAGCTGAAAGTGGTATCCCGTCTATAGTAGCTATAAACAAGATAGATAGACCAGGAGCAAATGTAGAAAAAACAAAAACAGAACTTGCTGAAAATGAAATCTATTTGGAAAACTATGGAGGTAAAATACCTTTTGTAGAAATTTCTGCAAAAGAAGGTACAGGAGTGGCTGGTTTACTATCTTTAATTTTACTTATAGCTGAAATGGAGGCTTTGACTGGTGACCTAACAGAAGAAGCGAGTGGCTTTGTAGTAGAAGCAGACCTGGACCCAAAGAGAGGCATAGAAGCTACTTTGCTTATAAAGAATGGTAGCGTAAAAAGTGGTATGACTATCACCGTAGAAGACTCTATGTGCTCTACTCGTATAATGGAAAACTTCCTTGGAAAAATGATAAAAGAAGCGAGTTTTTCTTCACCCATTAGAATAGTAGGCTTTGATAAAATGCCAAAAGTTGGTGGTGAATTTAAAAGTTTTGAAAAAAAGAAAGACGCTGAAAAATCTATAGAGGAGTGGAAGGAAAAAGGAACTATCTCCCCTGCTAGTAGCAATAAAAAAGAAAGTACAAAAAAATTGATACCGATAATGCTGAAAGCAGATGTGGCAGGAAGTCTGGAGGCAATTGAAAAAGAAATAGCAAAAATAGAACACGAGGGAGCTCAGTTTAAAATTATCGCAAAAGGAGTAGGCCCTATCACTTTATCTGATATAAAAAGTCTATCTACTGATGGAGATATACTGATCATCGGATTTAATGTAAATGCAGACAGGAGTGCAGTAGAAGAAGCAGAGAGAGTGGGTGTGACTATTTCCCTATTCCAAATTATCTACAAGATGACAGAGTGGCTCGAAGAACAGATGGAGCGTCTTCGACCAAAGATAGAAACAGTAGAGACTACAGGCAGAGTCAAAATTATTCGTGCTTTTAGTCGTACCAAAGAAAGACAAATTGTAGGTGGTAAGGTCACTGAAGGACAGATAAACTTGAACAGCGTGGTAAAAATAATGCGTAGAGATTTTGAAATTGGAAAAGGAAAAATAGTAAACCTAGAACAAGGTAAAGTGAAAACTAGTATGGTCACCGAAGGTACAGAATTTGGCATGATGGTAGAATCAAAAATAGAAATAGTGGCTGGGGATGTAATAGAATCTTTCTCTATAACTCAAAAATAAAATGGAAAGAAATGAAAAATTTGCTAATAGAATAAAAGAATTGTCAGCAGAATTTTTGAGCCGTGAAGGAAATAGAACTTCACTGATAAATGTAATTCACGCAAACTGCTCCCCCGACATGAAGAGAGCGACTATATATATCACAGTGCTTCCACTGGATAAAGAAAAAACTGCACTAGAATTTGCAAAAAGAAAGAGACCGGAGCTACGTCAATTCTTGAAAAAAAATATGCCGGTAAAAATTATTCCTTTTATTGATATAGCCATAGATATGGGAGAAAAAAACCGTCAAAAAATTGACGAACTCCTTCGAAATAGTTAGGATTGAGTATTGCCTTATTTTATTTTTAAGATAAGGCCTGGTGGCCAAGTGGTAAGGCAACTCTCTGCAAAAGAGTTATACGGCGGTTCGATTCCGCCCCAGGCCTCTAGTTTTTAGTTACCATTTATCACCTGAGGCGAGAACGAAGTCTACCAGAGGAATACGGCCAGCGCGGAGATTCTTTTCCAGGTGGTCGTGCAAATCGCGACGTTGGCGCTTGAGAAAGGCGAGGGCGGTTTTGCCTTGATCAGGTGGGAAAACCGAGACGATAATTTTGGCTCGCTTACTATCATCTTCCAATTCGCAATCCATCACCGTGATGAGTGATTGCGGGGTGGCGTGACGATTCAAGAATTCCGCCGAGAGCTGAATCAAGATACTTTTTAATTTTTCGTCACGGATGGACATTTACTTTTTATTTAGTGACGAGGTCGAAGACTTCCAGCACATCGCCGGTAGCTAAGGTGACTTTGGCTTCGACTAAGGCGCCGAATTGGCTGTCTTGAGGCACCTCTTTCACTTTGATTTTTTGTTGTTGCAGTTCAGTAATTTTTCCCCGACCGATTTCCGCTTCGCGACGCAGGACTTTGAAGGGTTTGCCATCAATAATGTAACCTTCAGTTACAGCGCCACCGATAATTTGTTTACCCTTGTTCTCGCCGAAGATTTTCAGTAGTTTAACCCGACCAAGAGAGGTTTCGATTTCTTGGACCGGCGTGCGACTCTTGATTTCGGTTTCCAACCATTCGGATAATTTGTAAATGATTTCGTCGGTAACAATTTTCACCCCCAACTTTTCGGCTAGGTCCGCCGCTTGCTTATCAACCTTCACGTTGAAGCCGAGAATAATCGAGTCACGAGAACCGCCGGCTAACTTCACGTCATTTTCGCTAATTTGGCCGACATCGCGATGAATAATTTTAAGGCCGATAAGATCAGTTCCTAATTTCTTGATTTCGTGTTCCACGGCATCGAGTGAGCCAGCGACAGCCGCCTTGATTAAGAGGGGAATCTCGATAGCTTTCACTGTTGCCGCGTTGGTTGCGATTGGTTTCGCTTTTTGCATCTTCGCCTCCATTACCGCACGTTCCGCCTCTTTCTTGTCGGCGTAAGTCTTGAAGGTGTTACCAACGGTGGGCAACTCGCTCCAGCCAATTACTTGCGCCGGCGAGGAAGCGGATAATTTCTGTTGGGCTTCACCTTTGAAGTTATTAAGTCGTTTGATTTTGGCTAAGGTGCTTCCGGATACCAACCAGTCGCCGAGATTGGCGGTTCCATTTCTAATAATCAAAGTCGCCGTGATACCCGTTTTAGAATTAAGGTCGGTTTCGAGAACAACGCCTTCGGCGGGTAGGGTCGAATCCATTTGGAAATCTTCCATTTCGGCCACTAGGCTAATCATTTCCAAGAGCTCGGGGACATTCTCACCAGTTTTGGCGGAAATAGTGACGACAGGAATCGTGCCACCATAACCTTCCACCAAGACTTCAATTTCGGCTAATTGTTGTTTGGTTCGCTCAATATTGGCGGCCGGACGGTCAATCTTGTTGATAGCGACAATGAAGGGAATCTGGCTTTGTTGAAT
>CAYYJU010000033.1:0-5416 GCA_964472335.1 uncultured Candidatus Saccharibacteria bacterium
TTCTATATATTATATTATTTTTCAAAAAATGGCAAAAATTAAATTTTAAAAGCCGGTAGAACCACGAGGTTTGCTGCCGGCCTTCTTCCTGATGATTTGAGCGGGATTGCTCAACGCTCGGAATTTCCGAGCTTGCGTTCGTCCAGATTACGGAGCTGGTATCCCCACTGAGTGTAATCCCAAAGTCTGGGTTCGTCAGAACTCCTCTTCTGGTTATTAAACGACTCGTCGCCTGTTGACGCGAGTTCCAATTTTTCGCTCGAAGGTTCGAGATCTAAATCGGTTTGTGTTTGCATAGCCCCCTCTCCTTTCCGAAAAAACTCGTCTCATAACAGACAAGTTTGTAAAAACTATAGCCTTTTATGTGGCCGGAGCGATTAAAGAATACCACCCCTAAAATGGCGATCACGAGGCCGACGTCCACCTCGGAAGTGATGTGCTGCCAGTTTTTCAATTGACGGCAATTCTTTACTCCCGGTACTAGACTTCTCTTCGAAGCCAAAGGGGTTGCTGGTTAAATCCAGCGCCGACTCGCCACCCGCTGGTGTGAGTTCCAAGTTTTTATCCAAAGGCTCAAGATCTGCACCTTTTCCAATATTGTCTTGCATAACAAATAACCTCCAAAAAATTTATAGCACATTTTTGGGGTTTAGTCAAAAAAACAATACATCGGATTTCTATTTATTTTTTCTTCCACTCACTATCTTGGCGGACGAGTAATTTTTCTTTATTTTCTTTATCGAGTAGTATCGCTTCGGTCACTTTTTCCATGCGTACACCCTGTGAACCTTTGACCAAAATTATATCCCCTTTTGTTACAAAATTTTTCACAAATTCTCCTGCTTCATTTGAATTTGAAAATTCAAAAATATTTTCTTGTTTCATTCCATTTTCTAGAGCGCCTTCTTCTATACTTTTTGCTCTAGGTCCTACTACTATCAGTATGTCTACTATATCTCTTGCGATTTTACCGATATTTTTATGTGCTTCTACTGTGTGTTTACCGAGCTCTAGCATGTCACCGAGCACAGCTATCCGGCGTCCTATCATCTTTATTTCTTTTATAGTTTTGAGGGCAGACTCACAAGCAAGAGGTGAAGAATTATAAGTATCATCTATGATGGTGGACTCATTTATACCAGCTAGCAATCGCATACGCCCCGCTGGCACATCATAATTCTTCAAAGCATCTATGGCTGTCAAAGTGTTTAATTTTAAAGCCCTAGCCACTGCGAGCGTGCACAGTGAAGCATAAACATGATTTCGGCCAAATACTCCTTCTATCTCTACAGGCATACTGTTTCCTTCCTCGTCTACTCTAAAAATTATTCCTTCGGGTACTCCATCATCGCTGTATAAAATACTATCTCCAGATCCTACGATATCTGCGCCTTCTTTAAAACCATAAGTCACTATACATTGCTTGGTCTTATGTTTCATAGCCAGCACATCTTCGTCGTCAGCATTTAAAATTAAAATACCATCTTTTTTCAAAGTTTTAATAAGTTCACTTTTTTCTTCTATCAAATGTTTTCGTGAATTAAAAAATTCAATATGTGATGGTGTCTCTCCTATCGCTGTCACTACTACTACATCAGTCTTTAGCCAAGAAGCAGTCATCTGCATATCTCCGGCTTTCCCTACGCCCACTTCGAGCACGAGCCACTTTGGATATTTATGTGAAGCTACGATGAGCCATAGGCCTTTAAAGATATTTTTTGCCCAAATGATTGGACTGCTCCAACCATTTGGGCAATCTAGTATAGTCAGTGGTAATCCTATCTCACTATTGTAGCTCTTCTCACTTCTACGAACATCAGAAAATTTTGAAAGTACCGCGTATACTGCATCTTTTGTAGAAGTCTTGCCGACAGAGCCGGTAATAGCTATGATTTTGGGTTTATATTTATACAGTACGAGCTCAGACTCTACTCGCAAAATATAAGTTATTATCTTTTTAAATAATTCTTTCATAAATTTTATTTACTTACTACAAATAGAATAATTCCGATGATTGAAAACACTGCAGACAAAACCCAAAAACGCATAGTCACCTTGTATGATGGCCAGCCAAGGGCTTCAAAGTGATGATGCAGTGGTGCGAGTCTAAACAATCTCTTGCCTCCTCTTAATTTTTTTGAAATTGTTTGCAAGATTACTGAACCAGAGGTGATGACGAGTGGCAGTGCAATCACCGGCAAAAGCAGAGCTGAGTCAGTGAGAAATGCTACAGTAGCCAGCATAAGGGTAAGCCCCATGATACCTGTCTCCCCCATGTAGAACCTAGCTGGAGGTATATTAAACCATAAAAAAGCCAAGATTGAGCCCGTCACGACCCCGCAAAAAGCCGCTATGTCTATCTGGTTGTTTGTATAGGCTATCACTGCGTATGATGCGAAAATAGAAGCAAAAACACCCCCTGAGAGGCCATCTAGCCCGTCTATTACTCCGCCTGAAAAAGTAGCCAAGGCCACGATCATAAAAAATGGAATGATTAAAATTCCTAAATATAAATCCCCACCAAATGGTATATGCACAGTATCCATGCCGAGTTTATAGAAAAACCACATACCGATAAAAATAGAAGAGAGGCCTATCAGAGATGCTTTCCATTTTCTCCAAGATTTATCATCACGAGCTATCTTGCTGTGTCCATATATTTGTATCAGGTCATCCCAGAGTCCGAGTAGTGAGCCAAAGATAAGTGTTATAAAAGGTATAAGAGTTTGATTTCTGCTTAGAAAATTTATTTTCTCTGTACTTGTAGATGGAACAACAAGAGAAATAAAATAGAAAACCAATGTAGCTAAAATGACTGAAAACCATATGATGATTCCACCCACTCGTGGAGTATTTAATTCAGCATTATCACTGTGTACTTTTGAAAATTCTGGATTGTTTACAGATTCATTTCTAGGATACTTCTTCCACATTTTATATTTGAAGAAAAAATGAGTAGCGATAGGTGTAAAAAATAATCCTAGAAAGAAGGCTAATATTGTCGGCACAGAAATTTTAATTAAATCTAAATACATAAATTAAAGTATAACAAAAATTTTAAATTTTATTTTCTTCTTCTTTTGATAAATCTTCCATTTCTTTTACAGCTCCATTTATAGAATTATTTACTTCGGCATAGTCTGGTAAGTCTTCTATCGTTTGTATACCCATATAAGAAAGTAATTCAAAGCTCGGCTTGTACATATAGCGTCTGTTGTCTTTTACGTCCAAGACTTTTTCCACTAGCCCTCTCACAGACAAAGCCCGCAAGGTAAAGCTAGAGTTTACTCCACGAATATAATCAATCTCTGCCCTACTCGCTCCATTTTTATAAAGTATTATAGACAAAGTCTCGAGTGATGCTTTTGATAGATCTCTGTTCAACTCTTCTTTTTGCAATTCTTCTATCATGCTAGAAAATTCGCCGGTAGTTCCCAGAGTTATTTCTGTGTCATTTTCTTGTAGGGCTATTCCTCGGCCAGTTAAACTTTCTTTCAATTTTAATATAGCTTGATCGAGTTCTTCTTTGGTAACTTTCAAAATATCCATGAGCTTTTTCTTTGACATAGGCTCACCTTTCCAAAACAATACTGCTTCAATTTTTGATTCTAAATTATTCATTATTTATTGTATTTGTTTCCATTTCTTGTTTGCTAATAATTATATCTTCGGCATGACTATTTTGGACTGCATCCAAGATTCCATTTCGAACCAATTCGAGCATAGCCAGAAAGCTCACTATCACAGTAACTTTTTCAGCCCGGGTATGAGTCTGCCCTGTCTTTTTACCGGAAAATTCAGAAAAACTCAAATTGATAGCAGTTTGAATTCTTTCTGTCAGGTTGTCTATCACTTCTTCGATGCTGATGACCTTGCGCACCTCTACCTCTGGCATGAAAACTTTTTTTGGCATACCGCCCAATACTCCACGAGCAAAAGTCATCATGCTGTCTTTGGAAATTTGTGCATCAGGCAAAAAAACCAAGGTAGTATTTTTTCTTTCTAGTGGCGGAAAAATTACATTCTTTCCAAAATTACTTTTTATATTTCCTCCGAGGCCAATAAAAATTTTATACAGTCTTAGTCTCTCTTCCAAATCTTTTATGTCTCCTTGCTCTTCGTCAGTCAGACTCAAGTTTGGCAAAAGTGATTTTGATTTAATTAAAATTAAAGTAGAAGCCACTAATACAAAGCTCGTGATCTGAGCCGGCCCTAATCCACCCAATTTATTCATGTATGCTAGGAAATCTTCGGTCACCGAAGCCAATGACACATCATTTATAAAGAGCTTGCGTTTTTCTACTAAATCCAAAAGAATCCCGAGTGGCCCTTCAAAAATAGGCGTTTTTATAGCATAAATATCTGGGTCATTTTGGGTTTCCATCGTTATATGATAACATTTCTTTATGCAAAATAAAAATAAGCCTAAAAGACAGAAAGGTTCTGTCCGACTCTCAAAAAATATAGTACCGATAGAATATGAAATAGAGCTAAAGCCTGATCTAGAAAATTTTACCTTTAGCGGAGTTGAGACAATTTATCTATCTACCCTAGCCAATACAAAATCTATCACCCTCCACTCAAAAGAAATAGAAATAGATACAGCTGATATTTCACTCGGTAAAGAAAAAATGTTTGCAAAAATTTCTTATGATGAAAAAAGAGAGACAGCCACATTTACATTTCCAAAAATAATTCCGACTGGAAAAATAAAATTGTCTTTAGTATTTCGCGGAATTCTAAACGACAAGATGCGAGGTTTTTATCGTAGTAGCTACATAATAAAAGATAAAGAAGCTTTTATGGCTACCACTCAATTCGAAGCCACGGATGCCCGACGTGCTTTCCCTTGTTTTGACGAGCCAGCCCACAAAGCCGTATTTCATATATCGCTCGTAGTGCCAAAAGGCAAGACTGCTATTTCAAATACTTTGCCTGTATCTGTTACAGAACACGAAACAGGCTATGATATTTTAAAATTCTCTCCGACTCCAAAAATGTCTACTTATCTCCTCGCTTTTATCGTCGGAGATTTTGAATACATAGAGAAAAAAGCGAAAAATGGTGTCCGAGTTAGAATATACACTACTCCAAATAAAAAACACCAAGCAAAATTTGCTCTAGATTGCGCAGTGAAAACTTTAGAATTTTATGAAAAATATTTTGATATAAAATATCCATTGCCTGTGCTAGATATGATAGCTATCCCAGACTTTGCGTCAGGAGCTATGGAAAACTGGGGAGCTATCACCTACCGTGAGTCTGCTCTCCTCGTAGATGAAGAGCATTCTTCTATCTCAAACAAACAATGGGTGGCTCTCGTCGTCGCTCACGAGCTGGCTCATCAATGGTTTGGCAATCTGGTGACTATGGAGTGGTGGACACACTTGTGGCTAAACGAAGGCTTTGCTTCATA
>CAYYJU010000034.1:0-5199 GCA_964472335.1 uncultured Candidatus Saccharibacteria bacterium
GGATCTATGCCTCCAGTAAAAATTCCTCCGGCGTTTATAATTCGATCATCGAAACCAGTGGCCCTGATTTCGATATTTTCATCTTCAAAAAGCCTTTGGAAGTAAAGCACTGTGTCTCGCTTCCAATTTCTCAAGAAGATGGTTAAGGCCTCATAGAACTTTTCATTTTGAGATGAATTGAGGCGATTAGCGATATCGAGCATTAGTCCAAGCATGTGCTTGGGAACCCCTACGAGAGCTCGAATTAACGAGCCGAGCATGTCATTTTTTTTAAACATGGTCTATTTCTCCTTTAAAGAGCATTTGGTACAGTAAAAAATTACACTGCATCCATGTGGATTATGCAGTATTTAAAGACAAAGTCAATATTATACTAAAAATTCTATTACGTCGCCGTCTTTTACGATGTATTCTTTTCCTTCTGTGCGCACGAGCCCACGCTCACGAGCTACCTTGTATGAGCCACACTCTAGTAAATCTTTCCAGTTTATAACTTGAGCACGTATAAATTTTTCTTTAAAGTCATTGTGTATAGAACGCCCTGCTTCTGGAGCTGTGGCATCTCTTTTTGTGGTCCATGCACGAGTCTCGTCTTCTCCTGTAGTAAAAAAAGTGATTAAATTCAATAAATCATAACTAGACTTTATAAGGTTATCCAAGCCAGTCCCAAAAATCGCATCTACTTCTAGGTGTGGCCCCGGAAGCTGTGAGATAAAATCTTTTTTCACATTTTCAGCAACCTCTGAAGTATTTAATACATACAGTGTAGGTTTTTCTATTTTAGCTTCTTTGAGTTCAAAATTTATAACTTCAATATCAAAAAGTGGATCTACTTTATTGTGCACATGTATCATATCTTTATCTTCAAAGATGCGGACTACTTCTAATATAGCGTCCACCTCGCGTATGTGTGATAAAAATTTATTTCCAAGTCCAGCACCAGTAGAAGCTCCTTTTACCAAGCCAGCAATATCTACAAACTCTACCACTGCTGGTATGGTCTTCTTGGATTTACTCATTTCTGAGAGCTTGTATAATCTTTCATCCGGCACAGGTACTATGCCTACAGATGGATCAATAGTACAAAATGGATAGTTTTCAGCTGGTACACCCTTTTGAGTGAGTGCATTAAAAAGTGTGGATTTACCCACATTTGGCAGACCTACGATTCCTACACTTAATTTAGACATAAAGAGAATATACCAGAATTTAAAATAAAAGTCAGTATTTTGCTACTTTATTTTTTTAAACTTTCTTTCGATAAAGTCATCCATGTGGTCTACGTTTTTCTGGAGTTCAGCAAAGATAGCTTCTTCTTTTTTATTTAAGTTTCTATCTAATTTAGTTTTTTCGAGTATTTGGAGCTGTTCTTTTAATTCGTCTTTGAATAAGAGCATCGCTCGGTGAGATTCTTGTCTTGCTTGGTCGACTTCCCTTTTTAATCCTAGGAATTTATGCCATCCCTCGTATGTGATAAACATCAGTATCATTATCAAAATCAATAAGATAATTACCCAGAAAACTGCTATGGTTATTTTTACTATTTCTGGTTCATTTACTTTTAAGAATAATCTTTCGGAGGGTTTACTTTTTATATTATCTCCAAATATATTTACAGCGTAAATATTTACTGTGCCAGCACTTTTTATTTTATCAGTAGCGAATGAGAATGTTCCATCTGGTAAAGTATTTTGTTCATACTCTTTCAAAATTCTTCCATCGAGCTCTAAAGTGACTAACACTTTACTATTTGGATAGTCAGTAGTACCAGAAATTATCACAGACTCTCCTTTGGTTATCTCTTTAGAACTTATAGCTATAGTTGGTATAGATATATTTGAGCTATTATATGTGGCATTTGATTCTGTATGATTTAGAGCTTTATCATAAGCAGAGATTAAAATCTCATGCGTGCCAGCATTTAATATTGGTAATAAATATTCTTCTTTTATTAAATCACTCTTTTTTACTTTTATAATATTATTATCATCAATCTTCAATGTATAATAATTTATACCAGAAGTCGCATCTACTGCATCGAGTTTCAAGAAATTATCATTTTCTACTGACCTGATAGTAGGTGTAAATGATAAAGGTGAAGTCTTATCAATATTAATTTGATAGTGCGCGACTGGGCTCCAACCATTAGCATTCTTATAACGTAAGTGGAAATAATATACTCCGTCTGTGAGGTTTGCTATGGTTTTTTCTGTCACCGAACTGTCGTATGTAGTACTTGGAGTGGAGCTTGCTGTCTTATTTAGTGTGGCTTGAATTGAAGTGACGTCTCTGGGCGTTTTCCAACTAAATGAAGCTGTATCCAAGGAATACCACATACTCTGGTCTGGGTGAGTTTGAGACAAAATTACAGGCTTCGCTGGAGCGTTACTAGCTGTAGTGGTAGGTGTCGGCACTACTACGGGCTCTGGTGTACCAATTTGAATAGTAGCAGAACTCTTTGAAGTTAAGACATTGGTGCCAAGGCCATCATTTGCACGGACAGCACCATCGGTAAATATCAACGATGCATTCCCTGTCTTTTTTGCTTTAAAAGTAATTGAGGCGATAGAGCCATTTGCACCATTGAATCCTGGATTTGCCACACCACCATTGAAAGTAATTTTTCCACTAGAATTTGAAAAGCTAGGCTCTTCTACCCAAAGAGAAAAAATAGATGAGTTTTTTGAAATAGACACTACCTCGAGAAGATCTGATGGGAATTGCAAGATTGCATCACTATTGTTTATAAATACACCCTGTGTATTTACTATGACTTTTACAGAGACAATATTACCTACACTAACAGTGCTAGAGCTCGGAGAAATAGATAGTGTGGCAGCATTTGTAATATTTGGAATAGAAAAACATAATACAAAAAATAAAAATACTGTGAATTTATTTTTAAAAAATAAATTAAGAATTCTTTTTTGCATGTTTCTTCTTTTTATTTATGACTCTTTTAATAACTTGATAAGAAATTATTATTACAGCTAAAGCTATCAAGATACCGATCCAATTGATACCTCCTTTCATTTGCAGGGTCGCAACTTGGAAATTTCCAGCTTTATCATAAGCTGTCACGATTATATCTACATCTTTTTCTTGGTTAATTAAAACATAGTTACCACTAGCACGCACAGGTGGATAGCCGTCTTCTCTCACTTCGTAGTAAGATATACCAGATTGAGAATCTGTCGTATCAAATAAAATAAACTTTTTACCATTAAATAAATTTGGGTCTTTAGTTAAAATTATTTCAAATGGCTCTGGAGCGACATTGTCATTTGAGACAATTTCTTCCCATTTGTCTTTTGGATCACCTTGAGCTTCACTAATCAAAATAGTAGAACTATTTTCAGCAATTTTAATAGACGTTCCTAGTCCATCATTTAAATAAGCAGTCAAATTTTTAGGTGTAATTTTAAAATCACCAGCTTGATTAATCTTTACTATGACTTTAAATAAAAGCATCCGGTCTCCATTTATGCCACCAGGTACGCCCCCGACAAAAGAAATTTTTTGGCCATCTTCCAAGGAAGGTTTTCTCGGCCACATGGTAAATACTGAGTTGGACAAACTCAAATCTTTAACCTCAAAATTTCCACCATGGTCGTCACTTAGAGATATAGATCCATCGAGAGAATTTATATTCTGACCTTCAGTATTTAAATATATATCAATTACACTAGTGTCACCTTTATTTACCAAGGAGCCACTCGATATATTTATAGTAGCAGCAAAAATTTTACTAGGTACAAAGACTATAGTAAACAAAATTAATATTCCTAAAGTATTTAAAAATTTGTATTTCATAATGATTTATGATTTTTTACCCCATTGATAAAGCATAATTGAAAAGTCGACGGAATCTACTTTTTTATCTGTATTTATATCTACACATGGATTTTTAAATGGTGATAGGGTTTTCCAAAAATAAAGCAGGATAGAAAAATCTATAGAATCTACTGTTCTAGAATTATTAAAATCTGCACCATTACAACTATTTACAGTAGGTGCGGGTGACTCACCACCGCCACCACCACCTCCGCCTCCGCCGACGCTAGCTGTAGATACTGTAAACACTCTGGAAGCACCAGAACTCTCAGTACCGAAGTAAACGACAAGTTTGAAATAATATGTTCCAGCTGTAGACACAGTAGCGGAAAGGTTTGTATTCCAATCTTCATTTGGATTTATAAATTTTGCAGCAGAAGCATAATAAGCATCATCGTTTCCACCACATGGATTATCTAGACTACTAACTACACACCACTCGTATTGATATTCGTAACCTGTGAGTCCTTCGTTAGTTATTGTGACATTTCCAATTATTGAACTAACACTTGAAGCAGTTACCGAATTTACTAATACTTGAGCTGGTGAACCTGCTACTTCAAAGTAATCATTATTTTGAACTATCTTCCCACTTTCAACTTCAGTAGAAACTACAGTCTCCCACAATCCTTGAGCTGCATTATTATTTACTGTATAAGTATATTCATAGACTCCAGTACTTACTAAATTCATAGCAACCCCAGAAGCTACTACGTTACGATCAACATCATAAAGTGTAACTGTGGGAGTAGCAAATGGTGCTGTCGGCGTAGCACTTCCATCCAATATAAATACTTTTGTTCTATAGACTTGCCCTGTCTGTACTCTCTCTACGTTTGCCATCTTTACAGACCAACTTCCACCAATAGCTGTAGCCCTAGAAGACACAGTAGCATCTAAATTTGTCTGCACTTGTTCTCCGATTGAGCCCACAGTGGTGAGAGTAGATGATAATACATTCCAGACATCCGCAGCGGTAATATTATTACCATAGCTTGTGAGTGTACGAGTAGCATTTGCCCACACCGCAGTAGCTACAGCTGAAGTAGAATAATCTGTGAGTGTTCTCGTAGCTGAAGCCCAGACGTCTCCTGCAGAAAGATTGCTCGTACCTCTAGTAGATACTTGGGCGTCTAAATTGTCTACAATCTTTTTACCTATAGAACCAGAAGTGGTAAGACCAGAAGTAGCTTTGTCCCAAATTGCTGTAGTAGAAGCACTATCAATTGTGACAGTACCTGAATTTATAGAACGAGTACCATAACCCCAGACGTCTGCAGCAGTTATATCATTTAGAGCGTTGATTAATGCTTCATTGTCTTGTGCTTGAGTAAGTATGTCAGAACTTTTTGCATCAACATTTGT
>CAYYJU010000035.1:0-5084 GCA_964472335.1 uncultured Candidatus Saccharibacteria bacterium
TATAAGTTTTCTACTTATGCTACTTGGTGGATTCGTCAATCTATCACTCGTGCACTTGCCGACCAGTCTCGTACTATTCGTATACCAGTACACATGGTAGAGACAATATCAAAATATAAACAAATCATGAGGAGGCTCTCTCAGGATTTAGGCCGTGAACCACTAGCAGAAGAGATAGCGACTGAGATGGACATACCAGTCGAGAAAATTCATATTATTGAAAAGATTAGCCAAGACACTATTTCTCTAGAACAGCCAATAGGAGACGATGATGACAAATCAACACTAGAAAACTTTATTCCAGATGACAAGATATTGCGCCCAGATCAAGAGTCTTCTCGTCGTATTTTGTCTGATCAAATTCGTGAAGTCTTAGACGAACTAAATCCAAAAGAAAGAAAAATACTTGAGATGCGTTATGGACTACTAGATGGTATTCAGCACACCCTTGAGCGTGTAGGAGAAGAGTTTGGGGTGACTCGTGAACGTATAAGACAAATTGAAGCTAAAGTGCACGAAAAACTTCGTCAGCATGAAAAAATAGCTAGATTGAAAAATTACTTTGATTAAATAAAAAATCCCCCATATGGGGGATTTTTTATTGTTTAATTTTTTCTCTACGCTCCATTCTATTTAGCATATACAAGCTTGTCTCTGCTACTTCATCTCCACGCATATAGTGTAATCCATGGTTGGAAAGTTTTGTAGCCTCTATCACTTTTATACCATCACTATTTTGGAATAATTTTTTTAGTTCTTTACCGCGCATTTCTTGCGCTCTAAGGCTTTTGCCATGGGAGGTACATGGTATTATTTTATTTGAGTCAAAAGCAACATCTCTAGCTCCTAAAACTATTACAATTCTTGTTTTAATATCCTTTGCATGAATATTTACAGTAGCAGCTTCTTCAGACTCTCTTTTAACTCTCCTTATAACCTCGCCTGGGTGACTCACTGCTTCTTTTACGATTCCTAGGCTTACACTGTTACCTAGCTTTATAGCTTCGCCTATGTTTTTTATAGAGTCCAATTTAATTTCTTGTTTAAGTAGTGTATCAGGAGTTTCTAGCGTAGCATCTTTAAAAAAATTCTTAGTTAATTCTTTTGGATCTTGCTCATATATACCTGCAGGATTAGTTAATATCAATCCACGAACATTTTTCCCTTCTTGTTCTAATTGAGCTACGAGATCCATAGATTTATTGGCTCCTTGTGAATTTCCTACAACCGTAAAATCATTAAGTTTTTGCTTATTAATGAATTGACTGATAGCTTCCGCTTGAGCTTCTTGGGAATTTTTAGTATTTGGATTGTCTATACGGGTAGAAATAGAATATGTTGTGTTTTGGGAAGCATCTGCAAAACCTTGCGCAGACTCTAGGACTGGTCCAGAATCTGACTCAAGTGCAACTCCGGGCAGAAATAAAACAACCGCACCCTTATTAGGGGATGCGGAGGCTTTATTTTCTAAAATTTTAGGTCTAACTATGTTCCATTTTAGAGTTACAGTATCACCCTCTTTGGTTTTGAATATTTCCACACCAGATAATACTTCTTTTTTATTTGTTAGTTGTGGAGATGATTCAAAGCTCATATTTTTATTTCAACAGTCTATCAATTTTTTGAATTATTGATGCGTAGGGCTCTGCTCCAGGGATAGTGTCTACTAATTCACCATCTACAAATATAAATGAAGATGGAGTTCCATTTACACCTGCCTGTGAACCGTCATTTATATCTGCTTGAATTTTATCTACAAATTTTCCACTAGCTAGACATGCTTCAAAAGCATTTGCATTTAATCCTATATATTCTGCAATCTTATAAAGCTCGCTATCTTCTAGGCCATTGTTTGATGGAGTGACTTCAAAAACTCTGTCAGTATATCTCCAGAAAGCTTCATTGCCACCTTGCTCCCAAGCACATTCTGTAGCTTCTGCTTCACGAAAAGCTTTTGAGTGAAGTTGAGGGATAGGGTAGTGTCTAAAAACCCAAGCTACATCACCATCATACATAGATACAGTCTGTTGCATTGTCTCGTGAAAAACTTTACAGAAAGGACACTCGAGATCAGAATACTCAACTATTACAATTTTTGCATTTGGGTTCCCAAATATGTGTTCATCAGAAGATACTGCTCGCGGGGTTCCATCTTGTACTCCTGCTATAGGGAGGTTCTTTTCTACTTTTACTGGTGGTTTACTGTCTTTTAATAATATGGCCCCAGCTATAATAAACCCTGCTACGATAATTGCACTGACTATCTCTTTTTGTTGTATTTTTGGCATATTTTATATGATAATGACTAATACGCTATTGTAGCATATTTTGTAATTGTGCTACAATAAAGGTATTATAAAGGTCATTTATTAATTAATTTTTTTTAAAAAATATTATGTGTAAAGGAAAATTTGGAGCATGTATGTGTGTACCAGCTTTAATCGGTAAAATTCTACTTATAGTAGGAGGTTTGAATTGGGGTTTGGTAGGTGTAGGTATGCTTATGGGTAGTAACTTAAACCTAGTAAACTTAATCTTTGGTTCAATGCCTACAATTGAAGCAATCGTGTATGTAGTAGTCGGCCTTTCAGCAGTCATGAGTATTATTGGATGCCGATGCAAGACATGTTCTAGCTGTACTTGCAGTGTTGATTCAAATACAAAGACAGGGGACAGCATGATGTAGTCTTTGATAGATTATTTGACAAAACTTAACAAAGGTGAGATTATTTGCATTTTTCTGTAAATAGTGTTATAATACGACATTATATGTCTTCGGTTACAAATTTTATATTTTATATATTCATATTTCTTTCTGTATACGCACAGGTCTTTTTTTTCATTACCTTCTTGGAAAATAGAAAAAAAATTGTAGTTAGAAATGGAAAGATAAAATTAAAAAATTACCCGCCAGTCACCATAGTCGTTCCTTGCTGGAACGAAGAAACTACAGTATATAAAACTATACGTTCAATATTGAGTTTAAATTATCCCAAAGATAAATTGAAAATAATGCTGATTGATGATGGCTCCACTGATGGAACATGGAATATTATTAAAAAATTCTCAAAATATCCAAACGTCAGAGTTTTCAAGAAAGAAAATGGAGGAAAGTTTACCGCTCTTAATCTAGGATTAAAAGAAATGGAGACTGAATTTTTTGGTGGCTTAGATGCTGATTCATATGCAGACCCTGAGTCATTAGTCCGTATTATGAGCTATTTTGAAAAGAATCCAGACGCCATGGCTGTAGTGCCTTCTGTGACAGTACATAATGCAAAAACTATAATACAAAACGCTCAAAAGGCAGAATACCACATGGGTGTCTATTTCAAGAAAATGCTTGATTTCGTAGGTGCAATAAACGTGACACCTGGACCACTTACAATTTTTAGAAAGAAAGTTTTTGATGATTTGGGGCCATACAAACATGGGCACAATACAGAAGACATGGAGATAGCATATAGAATGCAAAAGAATCATTATAAGATAGAGCACTGCAATGATGCGTATGTATACACCAATACTCCAAGAACTATAAAGAAACTTTACAAACAGAGGCTACGTTGGATATATGGTTTTATCAATAATACTTTAGATTACCGAGGTGTTTTATTTAGGAAAAAATATGGCAATTTTTCTCTCTTTACTTTACCCCTCGGCGCACTGTCTATCTTCTCTGTGACCTATCTCTTTAGTAGAATAGTCTATACCACTATAGAGTTTTTATATTCAAAGTTTATAGTGTATCAAACTATAGGTTTTCATTTTAATAAATTTAATTTTGATCCATTTTTTATAAATACGAGAGCTTCTATGTTTTTGGTTGTTGTCATATATAGCTTAGTCATCTTTGCTATGGTTTTTGGCAGAAAGATGGCTGAGAGACGTTGGTCATTTTCTTTGTCCATGCTATACTTCTTTCCAGTTTTCAGTATCATCGCACCGTTTTGGTTTATGAAAGCTTTATACACAACTATAGTAAACAGACGTCCACCAGCGTGGAGATAAAAAATATATGGTAAAAATTGATTGGAAAAAATATGTAATAGTGTTTTTCATTACTGTGGGTCTTTTCTTGACCGCGACTTATATAAGTAATTATTTTGGTAATAAAAAAATTGATCAAATAAAATCTATCCAAGACAAGATAGCTATAGATATTCTCTCCTCTGAGACTCAATTTTCTCTACTATCAGAACTTTCTTGTAAGAACATATCTGATTCTGTATTTTCAGGTGAATTGGGTGAATTAGGAAATAAATTAGAGTGGGGACAAGAAAATCTAGGAAGTGAAGAAGAATTAACTTATTTGAAAAAATACTATTCATTACTTCAAATCAAAGACTATCTATTAGGAAAAAAGATATCTGAACGTTGCAAGGTAAAATCTGCGTTTATTCTATACTTCTACACCACAGCAGAAAATTGTAGTGTGTGTGAGAGGGAAGGATTGGTACTTTCAAGCCTACGTGATAAATATCCTGAGCTTCGTGTGTATTCTTTTGATTACAATACAGAGCTATCTGCAGTAAAAGCTATGCTTCAAATATACAAGATAAAAGATACTGAGTTACCAGCTCTTGTGCTCGATGACGAGGTCCTCACAGGCTTTCATGGCATAGAAGAATTGGATGCCAAAGTCCAAAAGTCATTTAAACTACAGGAAGTAAAACCCGAAGACACTACTACAAAAAAGAGTTCTTAGTATTAGGTAGTTAGTTTTCCTTTTTCATCTATCAAACCCAATGCTTTTTGCAAGTCTCGAGAGTCTTCTCGTGATAATTCATTTATATATCTATAAGCTAGCAATTTTGCCTCTATGAAACTTCCCTGATCTAGTTTTCCGGCTATTTCCTCCATTATTATCGGAGTTCTTGGTTCAAAATCTCGTACTTTTAATTCTCGCACCTTTTCTGCCATTTGTGCATACTTAGCAATTTCTATATTATTTTTTTCTATTAAAGCATCACGCTCCCTAGCTTCTCCTATGGTAACCATTTTTGGTCTTGGCTGTCCTTTAAATTCTTTCATATATTTAATTAGATATTTTATCTGGAGCCGGAAGAGGGATTCGAACCCAC
>CAYYJU010000036.1:0-4414 GCA_964472335.1 uncultured Candidatus Saccharibacteria bacterium
GACAAGGGGACGTGGAAAAGTGGTACAAAGAAGAGCAAAAAAATCACAAAAATTGGCCTTCCCACCCTCACAGAGCATATGAGTATAAAGGATGGGAAGGTTTTCCTGAGCTTGTAGGAAAAGAAAACCGAAGTAAAAAAGAATATCCGATCTTCAATATTTTTCAAGAGGAGGTCAAAAATTTATACCAAACACAAGGAAAGCCAGACAATGTAGGAGATTGGTACCATAAACAAAGAAAAAACCACTTTAATTGGCCAGTTGACCCAGGAGCACTTTATAAAGATGAGGGATGGGAAGGTTTTCCTGAGCTTGTAGGAAAAGAGAATTTTCTCAAAAAAGATTACTTACTGTTTTCAGATTTTCAAACTGAAGTCAGAAGTTTGTATGAAGGACAAGGAGATGTGCAGGAATGGTATCACCAAGAAAGAAAAAATCACAAAAATTGGCCATCTATACCTTCAAATGTCTACAAGAATAAAGGCTGGATTGGTTTTCCAGAACTTGTAGGAAAAAGTAATCGTCTAAAGAATAAGCAAAACAGGTAACAAAAAAGAGGTTTTTGTGCTAAAATAGGTATATGAACGATAAAGCTACACAAAAAGTAGTGACTAGGTTTGCGCCATCGCCGACCGGTTTTATGCATGTGGGTGGCGTACGCACGGCTCTTTTTGCTTGGCTTTGGGCACGTAAAAACAATGGTATTTTTATCCTTCGGATAGAAGACACAGACAAGGAGAGGGAAGTAGAAGGCTCGATAGAGCACATAATAGAATCATTAAAATGGCTTGGCTTAGAGTATGATGCTGGCCCTGATAAATGTGAAGATGGTGTATGCTATACCCAATCTGATAGATTAGATTTGTATAAAAAATACGCAAATATTTTAATTGAAAAAGGTCATGCTTATCCTGACCCATACACTAAAGAAGAATTAGAAAATTTTAGAAAAAAGGCTGAAGAAGAAAAGAGGCCTTTTTTGTATAGAGATCATCGCCCAGAAACTTTTGAAGTTTGGAATGGTACAAAGCCACTTCGATTTAAAACTCCAGAAATAAAAAGTTATAAATGGAACGATGTAGTGCAAGGAGATTTGTCTGCAGGGCCAGAAGCTCTAGATGATTTTATTTTAATAAAGAGTGATGGTTATCCCACATATAACTTTGCTCATATTGTGGACGACATAGAAATGCATGTCACTCATGTGGTGCGAGGACAAGAGTTTATATCTTCCACTCCAAAATTTTTATCTGTATATGAAGCCCTTGGTATAACACCACCTATCTATGTGACTACACCTCCTATATTGGGTGCTACGGGCAATAAAAAGCTTTCCAAGCGTGATGGGGCTAAAGATATATTGGATTATAGAAAAGAAGGTTATTTGCCAAATACAATGGTGAATTACTTGGCATTTTTAGGGTTCAATCCTGGTGGAGAGCGAGAAATATTTACACCAAAAGAATTGGTGGAAGTTTTTGATTTAACTAAAATTCAACGCTCAGGTTCAAAATGGAGTGATGAAAAATTAAATTGGTTTAACAAAGAGCATATAAAGTTATTGCCACCAGATGAAGTAGAAAAAAATATCTTAGAATGGCTACCGGAAGAAATACAAAAAAATCCAATTGCTAAAAAATTAATTCCTTTAATCTTGGAGCGAATTTCAAAGTGGGGAGACGTTACGACTATGGTAAAAGAAGGGGAGTTAGATTTATTTTTCAACACTCCAGAAATACAAAAAGAAAAAATAAATTATAAAAATACTCCAAGTGAAAAGACGATAGGTAACTTACAAAGTGTTATAAAAATTCTAGAAAATTTAGATGAAAATGATTTTACTATAGAAAATATCAAAAAAATTATTATGGAATTGGCTGATAAATTAGAAAATAGGGGAGAGCTACTCCATCCTATGCGTTTTGCTTTGTCAGGTCGTGATAAGTCTCCTGATCCATTTACTATAGCCTCAATTATAGGAAAAAATGAAACAATACAAAGATTACAAAACGCAATTAACTAAAATACTTCCAAGTTTATTTTTAGTAATTATTTTAATTGCGCTACCTTTTGTGTTTTCAAATGCGCAAACTGCGAGTGATATAAGAGATAAAATAGATCAAAGGAGTGCGGACATTGCTAAACTAGAAGAAGAAATACGAGCTTATCAGGCTCAACTGGATGCTTTAGGTAAACAGAAAAGCTCTCTCAGTGTGTCTATAAAGCAATTGGATCTAACAAAAAAGAAATTGCAGACGGACATAGCTGTGACTCAAAAAAAGATAGACCAGACTAATTTTAAAATCGAAGGCCTTACATCAGATATTGGTGATAAAGAAGGAGCTATTTTAAATCACAAGGATTCCATAGCTCTCGAAATCAGAGAGACTAATCAATTTGAATTGGAAAATATTATACAGACACTTCTTTCAAAAAATAATTTTACAGAGATTTGGAATGACATAGACAATAGAGCCACAGTAAGAGAAAAAATAATAGAAAATATAGGTCTATTAAAAGAGACAAAAGGCGCACTCGAAGACACTAGGTCATCCACTATCGATGCCAAAGATGAGCTTGTAGTTTTAAAATCAAAGTTAGCTGACCAGCAAAAAATAGTAGTTCAAAATGTAAATGAAAAAAATAAATTATTAACACAGACAAAAAATAGTGAATCTAATTATCAAAAATTGGTTGCTGAGCAGACAGCTAAAAAAATTGCTTTTGAAAAAGAGCTCCGAGATTTTGAATCACAATTAAAATTTATACTAGACCCATCAAAGCTTCCTAGTAGTGGTGTGCTTTCTTGGCCACTAGACAGGGTATACGTGACTCAAGAATTCGGTGCAAAGACAGGCCCACATAGGACTTATGTAAGCGGACACAGTGGTACTGATTTTAGAGCTCGTACACCACTGCCTGTATATGCTATGGCAGATGGTATTGTAAAAGGCACAGGGGATACAGATGCTATTTGCCCCGGAGTATCTTTTGGTAGATGGATTTTTATTGAATACAACAACGGACTCGCTAGTACTTATGGACACCTTTCTCTTATAAAAGTATCTGAAGGTCAAAAAGTAACAAGAGGCCAACAGATAGGGTATACAGGTGGTACTGGTAGAGTCACTGGCCCACACCTACACATATCTTTATATGCAGGAAATTCTGTGAGCGTGGCTACTGTACCTAGTAAATCTTGCCCAGGTAAAATATTGAAACAACCAATAGCTGCGATAAACGCTTATCTAGATCCCATGTACTATTTACCAAAATATGTACCACAACCATAAATATGATAAAATAAATTTATGAGTAAAATTTTTAAAAATAATAAACAAGCAGGATTCTTTGAGATATTAATAGTAGTGATCATAGGGTTACTACTAATGAAGTACTTTGGTGTCACTGTGTCTAATGTAGTGGCTTGGGTAAAGATAGGTATAGAATGGTTTATGACCTTCTTTAAAGATATTCTAAAGTAATTTTAATTGACGAAAATTTTCTAAAATTTCTGTCAAGAACTTCCCTATTTGGCCCAAAATAGGGAAGTGGGTCCCCTAAAAACAAGTCTTCATTTTGAGACTTGTTTTTTATTTGGTTTCCTCTGGGAGAGTGTAAAGAATTTACTGGCATCTTTCTGGTAGTTTTTAGTGGTATATGGGCATCATAAAGGAAACTTTGTTTTTTCTAATCTTAGAAAATTTAGCCTATATTCTCTCAGGTTAAGTGTCGTAAAAGATATATTGTGCGACACATAGTTATAATATAAATAAGGCTAAAAAAGCCCTTTCCTGCTATTCTCCGTACATTTCTTTCTTTTTCTTTTTTAATTCAGAAATAATATTTTCATCCACAATCTTTGTAAATCTTTTAAAAACTTTTCCATCTTTATCTACTTCCCCGTGAGTTTACCTACAAGAGCTTGAAAGCTCATAACCAGAACTCTCAGCTTCTTCGCTCGTCGCAAAATAAACTCTGTTTTCCATCTTTATGCTCTTACCAGCGGAGCAACCTAAAGTATAGTATTTACTACCTCTACTTGAAGCAAAATAGTTTCCAGTGTTTGGGCTCTGTGTTTCTGTGGAAATGTTTTTACTTGGTATAGATTTAGCCCCTCCAATCACACTCGCAGTCTGGTCTATGTATTGGCCTGTGGCCTGGTCCATATACTCGATTTTTACCCCAGACGAGGTATTTTCTTTGACTGAGAGCCTACCTAGCATAAATGAGGCTAAACCTACCAAAATCACTATAAAAACTACCAAAATATCTTTCCCCTGTTCACTTTCTAAAAATGACTTGATTTTTCCCATAAAATTGTTTATAGTGTAGTACAAGTAAATTTTAACATAAAACAACAATATGGCACATAGAAAAGCCGGCGGTACCGCCAAAAACTTAAGAGATTCAA
>CAYYJU010000037.1:0-4375 GCA_964472335.1 uncultured Candidatus Saccharibacteria bacterium
ATAGAGCTAGCAAAGACTTTTGGTGGAGAAAATTCTAGTAAATTCGTAAACGGAGTATTAGGAGCAGTTTACAAAGAAATAGGTGAACCAGGCAAAGAACAAAAGAGTAAAACAAATAAAAACAAAAAAAATGATGAGCCTGTAGATATATCAAAATTACAAATAGAGAATCTCGGCGGTGCTTTGGTCTATGCCAAACACAACAATGAAATATTGTTTGCCTTTGTACATGACGTTTTTGGGTACTGGACTTTATCAAAAGGAAAAATTGCCGAAAGAGAAACACTAGAAGAAGGCACCAAAAGAGCTCTTAAAAAAGAAATTGGTTTAGATATAGAGATAGAAGAAAAATTAGGAGAAAATGAATATGTGGCCTCACACCCGACGACAGGAAAGAGTTTGAAAAAAGTCACTTATTTCTTAGGAAAGAGTGAGTATAAAGAATTGGAGCTGGAGCAATCTGGTGGGCTCGATGGAGCTCGCTGGTTCCCGTTGTCTGCTATCGCCGAGCTTCGTATTTACAGCGACATGATACCGATAATAGAGAAAGCAATAAAAATCATTACAAATACTAAGTCTTAAAAACATGATAAACTTCGGAGATTTTGAAGAAAAAACAAAAATATTTTTTAAAGATAAAAATTTACTCAAGCAAGCTTTTATTCATCGTTCTTATATAAATGAAAATAATAATACAGGGTTGTCACACAATGAACGCCTTGAATTTCTCGGTGATGCAGTGCTCGAGCTCATCGTCACAGATTTTCTTTATAAAAAATATCCAAATTATGCAGAAGGAGAATTGACTTCAATTCGCTCAGCTCTTGTGAACGCTATAATAATTTCTGATGTTGCTTTGAGGGCGGGGATGAATGATTTCCTGCTTTTATCTCGCGGAGAAGCCAAAGATCATGGCAAAGCCAGACAATATATTTTGGCAAATACATATGAGGCATACATCGGAGCACTTTACCTAGATCAAGGGTATGATGTAGTAGATAAATTTTTACACGAAAATCTATTACCAAAAACTGATGAGATAGTAAAAAAGAAACTTTGGCGAGATGCAAAAAGCTTAGTACAGGAAAAAGCTCAAGAATTTGTACAGGTTACACCACAATATAAAGTCATCTCTGAGTCTGGCCCAGACCACGACAAACATTTCACCGTAGGTATTTTCTTCGGCCCAAATCAAATAGCTGAAGGTAAAGGAAAATCAAAACAAGAAGCAGAAGTAAAAGCAGCCGAGGGGGCTTTAAAAGTAAAAAACTGGCTAGATTAAAGATGTTGGAAAATATAGGCCCTAATAATCAAGCAAATAAATTAGAAAATTCTTTTACCGAAGAGCAATCTTTTAAGATAGAAGAAGTATTTAAAAATAACCCTGAAATAGCTGTTCTATTTCAAAATAATAAAGAATTATTTCAAAAATATGTCCACAGTATTTTTCCTAATAGTAAGTTTAAAGAAATAGCTTTTCATGGCAGTAATGCCTCGTTTAAAAATGAGGGTTTTAAGCCAATGAAGCCGAATTTTGATACCTTAAACAGTATTGAGGGGGTATATAATTTTTCTACAAATTTACATTTTGTAAAACGCTATGGAGAAAATTTATATTTTGTCGTGCTTGATGTAAAAAATCCTATAGAAGAAAATACTTCCGGTGAATTTGTGGACGATATGGACGCACCACTCTCAGAAGCACTTTTTAAAATGGGTAAACAAACAGGCAATGCATTTGCACCAAAATATGAAGAATCCTTAAAAGACGCAGACGCTGTAATTAATAATATAAGAGGGGAAGAATACGTAGAAAAACATCCCATATCAGGTAAAGAAATGGGTGTACCTAAACAACAAGTAATAAGTGTATTCAAACCCGAACAAATTCACATATTAGGCTCAAAAAAAGATATTGAACAAGCAGAGGCATGGTTAAAAATGTTATAATAAAATTTATATGCGACTAAAAACTTTAGAAATAAATGGATTTAAATCTTTCGCTCACAAGAGTGTTTTAGAATTTGGTAGTCCTATTATTTGTATAGTTGGTCCAAATGGCTCTGGAAAATCAAACGTGGTAGAAGCTTTTCGATATGTATTAGGCGAACAGTCTATGAAATCCATGCGTGGAAAGTCTGGCTCTGACATGATATTTAAGGGTTCAAAAAGTTTATCAAAAGGTACACGTGCTACGGTGACTGTGTATTTTGATAACTCTGATAAAATTTTTAAAGTCACAAATGATACAGGCGATACTGTAGATTTAAATTTTGACACTATCAGTATTTCTAGGCAGGTTTTTCCAGATGGATTAAATAAATATATCTTAAACAATTCTGACGTAAGACTAAAAGACATACACCAGCTTTTGTCATCTGTAAACATAGGTTCAAGTGGGCATCACATAATTTCTCAAGGTGAAGCCGATAGAATTTTAAATGCAAACCCAAAAGAGAGAAGAGAGATGGTAGAAGACGCGCTCGGACTAAAAATATATCAATATAGAATAAAAGAATCTGAAAGAAAACTTGAACGTACTAGTGAAAACATGAAAGAGGTGACCATGCTTCGTCGTGAAAACGCGCCACACTTAAATTTTTTAAAGAAACAAGTAGAAAAATTTGAAAAAGCAAAAGAGATGCAGACTGATTTGGCTACTTTATATAGAGAATATTTAAAGAGGGAAGATATATATATACAACAAGAAAAATTAAAACTAGGAGATGAGAAGGAAAAGATTTCAATAGAACTAAAAAGTGTCACTGGAAAAATTTCTACAACAGAAGAAGAAAATTCTACACAAGGTAGCAAGAAGATAGAGGAGCTTCGTAGTGCTGAAAAAAAGGTAAATGAAGTACGTGGTATAAAAAGTGAAATGGAGCGTAAGCTCGGACGCATAGAAGGAATGATAGAGATGGATGAACATAGAAAAAGGGAAGCCCCAGAAGCTGTGGTCATGTCTGAGGTAGAAGTAAAGAGTATTTTAAATGAAGTAAATAGCTCTATAGACGAAGCAATTTCCAAGCAAGATATGTCTGAGATTCGTCCTATACTAGAGAGAATAAAAATAATTTTAAATAGATTTAATAAAAATAGGGAAATAAAAGATAATTTCACTGAGAATTTAGAGCTTAAAAAGAATAAACAAGAAATCTTGATAGAATTGGAAAAGATAGAAGATGAAGAAAGAAAAATGATAGATTTTGTGTCTGGGCTTCGAAAAGAAATAGATAAGGAGATGGAGGCTCTCCGTGATTTAGAAAGAGAAAAATTTACATGGAAAGTGCGTCATCAAGAACTTTCATCTTCGCTTGAGCTAGTACATATCAAAGAGGCTAATCTAAGAAATAGGACAGAGAGTTTTGAAAATGAAATAAAAGAAGGAGTGGCTCTTATCGGTCAAGAAATATTGGCATATAAGAATTTTGAGATACAAAGTGATACAGAGCAAAATTTACAAGAAGATTTGAAAAAGAAAATAGAACGTATAAAAATAAAATTAGAAGATGCTGGGCTCGGGAACGGTGCTGAGATAATGAGAGAATACAACGAAGTCACCGAGCGAGATAATTTCCTTGCTAAAGAAATGGAAGATCTCGCAAAGAGTATAGAGTCATTGCAACAATTGATTTTAGATTTGAAAGAAAAAATAGATATAGAATTTAAAGAAGGAGTAAAGAAGATAAACATAGAATTTCAAGAATTTTTCTCTCTTATGTTTGGTGGGGGAACAGGAGCTCTGTCTATCGTAACTCCAAAACTAAAAAAGCTAAAGCTGACGAGGACATAGATGAAGAAGATGAGTTAGAATTTAATGATGAAAATGGCGAAGAAAATACTCCACAACAAGGGATAGAAATAAATGTTTCTCTGCCACACAAGAAAGTGCGTGAATTACAAGCTCTCTCAGGAGGAGAGAGATCACTCACATCTATCGCTATATTGTTTGCAATGTCTCAAGTAAATCCACCACCATTTCTCGTGCTCGATGAGACTGACGCAGCCCTAGATGAAGCAAATTCTAGAAAATATGGAGATATGCTAGAAAAGCTTTCCAAGCATTCACAGCTCGTAGTCGTCACTCACAACAGAGAGACTATGTCTCGCGCAGGAGTGCTCTATGGAGTCACAGTAGGCGCAGACGGGGCATCAAAACTTCTATCAGTAAAGTTCGAAGAAGCTACTCAAATTGCAAAATAAAATTAAGTTTTAGGAGTTTCCACAGGTTTTATTACCTGAAATTTTACTTTTTCTTCCTTACCTTTTATTACAGTCTCTGGTTTAAATGCTTTACTTAATTTCACTATATCTTTTCGCACAGACATACTGCCATCTCTATTTAATTTTACATATAGAAGCATTCCTTGCATTG
>CAYYJU010000038.1:0-4212 GCA_964472335.1 uncultured Candidatus Saccharibacteria bacterium
CAAGCTTTAGAGATTTTTCTCCATAGCCTAATTTTCTTTTAGAAGGCCTAATTTCATAACCTATATGCCCACCAAGCCCCAAAAGTCTTTCATTAAGTTTATGTCTCAAAGAAACCCTTCCCACATAACCATCTTTATCAATAATCCAATAAATTGTTTCAGGCACAGGACCTGATTCTAAATTTTGATTTAGCTTTTTATCTTTTAAAGTTTGAACAAATCTAGGAAAACTATTCTTAATTTCTTCTTCATCTTTATCTAAATTTCTGCCTTCCTTGTGGAATTCTTCTAATGCAGACAAGTAACTTTCCTTATATTGAACAGAGGGTTCTTTTATTTCACATAATGCTTCTTTTTTTTCTATTTTTATTTCTTCCATCTTAATCTTTTCTTAAAAATAAAGGAGTTTCTGGTTTTTTGTTTTCTCGAATTAATTTTTTAAGTTTTGTATTTGTCTCTGGCATTATTGGGTTCAACATTCTGGCTATTCTATACAGACGAACAACCATATCAGAAATTAATTCTTTACCTTTTGCTTCGTCTGTTTTTACAACTTTAAAAGGCTCTGTCTCTTGAATAAATTTATCGAGTTCGCCTATTTCGTTCCAAATATAATCTGTGGCTTGCTTGATATCAAATTTTTCAAAAAAATTAAAGTATTCTGCAAAATCAGATTGTTCTTCTATGTCAGGACACTTTTCCAAATATTTTTCGGATAAAGTAAGTATGCGAGAAGATAAATTTCCTAATCCATTAGCTAGTCCTGAGTTGTATGCGTCTTTGAAGCGCTCCATTGTAAATGGGCTGTCTTCAAAGCTTGAAATTTCTCTTAGTAAAAAGTAGCGCAGTGCCTCTGTGCCATATTCTTTTACAATTTCTTTTGGATCTACTACATTTCCCAAAGTCTTTGACATCTTTATGCCTTCCCCTGCTGTGATAAATCCATTTATCACTATTTGTTTTGAATTTGGTAAGTCTGCCGCCATTAGCATCGCTTGCCACATAGCAGATTGAAATCGGAGGTTGTCTTTACCACAATATTGAGTCGGATTTCCATTCACCCAAAACTTTTCAAAGTTCTCTTTATCTTCGGGCCAGCCTAAAGTAGAAATATAATTTGTCAGTGCATCAAACCACACATACATCACATGGTCGTCATCATCTGGCACAGGTATACCCCATGGCATTTTTGTCTTCAGTCTAGATATTGAAAAATCCTGCAACCCCCTTTCTACGAAAGCTTTTATTTCATTAAAGCGGAAATCGGGCACGACAAAGTTTGGGTTGTCGCTATAAAATTTTAAAAGCTTATCTCCAAATTCACTGTATTTAAAGAAATAATTTTCTTCTTGGATTATTTCAAGTGGTCGGCCAGTGTGTATCGCACACTCTCCGTTTATGATTTCCGAGTCACTCTTTGTCTCTTCACAACCTACACAATACTTTGCCTCATAATTTTTCTTGTATATATAGCCATTGTCTTTTACTCTTTTCCAAAATTCTTGCGCAGATATTATGTGGTGCTCGTCTGTGGTGCGAACAAAGTGTAAAATTTCTTCATCCATTCCAAAAATTTTTACTGATTCTTTAAAATTTAAAAAACTTTTATCTACAAAATCTTGCGGTGATAGCCCCAGAGACTGTGCCTTCTCGTGTATTTTCATGCCGTGCTCATCTGTGCCGGTATTGAAAAATACTTCATAGCCTTGAAGCTTTTTATATCGTGCTATCACATCAGCTCGCACAAACTCGAGAGCATGCCCCATGTGCAGGTCTGCATTTACATATGGCAGTGTAGTTGTAATGTAAAAAGTTTTTTTATCCATTTTGTGTTCTTGCTAATATTTTATCTTTTTCAATATCATTCATAAATTCCATCACTACTACAGCTACAGGGATAGACAATACACCTCCCCAGACTCCACCGAGCTCGAGCCCGACTAAGATAGATACTATTATCACGATTGGTGAAAGACCTACTACTTTATTTATGATGAGAGGAGCAAGTAGGAAAACTTCAAATTCGTGAATGATCAAATAAGCTCCAGATACCAATAGAGCACTAGTCAATCCTCCTGAAAGATAAGAGAAAGCAAAAGCTGGCACTAGAGACACTATCATTCCATAAGGCACGAGCTCCATTATTCCAGCTATAAGAGCTAGCAGTAGTGCGTATTGTATACCGAGTAATGATAGTGTCAGATAAATAAGCACTCCTACCACTATACCCAAAAGTAATTGTCCTTTTATCCAAAGAGCGATTTTTTTACGAGAACGCTCCCATAAATCTACTGCGTAGTTTTCATATTTTATAGGAAAAATTATTCGTAAAAAGTTTTCTATACCCTTCTCTTGTACGGAAAGATAAAAGGAAATCAAAATTATCAACATGAAGTTGAATAGACCACCGAAAATCACCGAGAAAGTTTGGAAAAATCCCCCGGAGAGATTGTGTATAAATGCATTTGATATAGACATCAAAGAAGCTAGAGAAAAACCTCCAGATAAAGATCCCACTATATCTTTTGCTCCAGAAAAAGCTTCGTTTTGGAAAAAACTCAAGAAAGATACTCCAGGTATATAAGACGCCATGAAGGTAGAAAAATTATAAAGCTCGGTGATAAGTAGTGGAGCAAAAAGATAAAACAGAGCTCCAGTAATAGACAGAGAGACTACGTATAAAATCACGATACCAAACACACGATTAATGCCAAATCTTTTGAAATGTGGCACCGCAGACTCCACAAAAGAAGCTATGACTATAGAGGTCAAAATTACTAAAATTAAGTCTCGTAAAAACCATATTAGGAAAATAGACAGAGCCACCAGGGCCACTCGAATTATCGTGCCGGTTGTGATAGAAATGTGATTAACATTAGACTTATTATCAAACATATAGTCATAATAACACACAAGTCATCTAAAATAAAACGTTAAAATTTTAGTTTTTTTGAAAAGATAGCTTCACTTTTTTTATCTTTAAATGGACCTATGAGTGCTAAGTTTAGTTTATTGTTTTGAAAAATCTCTCTGGCCATAGCTTGTATCTGCCCTGCTGTCACACTACGTATTTCTTTTGCTTTTTCTTCGGCATTTTTTATTTCTCTCTTTAATAATTCTTGCCCTCCATAAAAATTTGCTATGTCATCGCTGGATTCCAAGCCGAGTTTCATATTACCTATCAAGCATTCTTTTACTTTATTCAATTCTTCTTCTCCGACTTTTTCATTTTTAAGTATTCTGCACTCTTCGAGCACTGCTTCTAAGACTTCATCTATTCTCTTATTATCTACTCCGGCAGAAATTTGAAAAAAGCCATGATCTGTAAACGTATCATTGTATGCACGGACATAATACCCCACACCCATTTCCTCGCGAAGTTTTTGGAAAAGTCTTGAACTCATTCCTCCACCGAGTACTCCCCCGAGCACAGAGAGGACTATGTTGTTTTTATGAAATAAATCAAAAGTACGCACCGCCAAGACAAAATGTGTCTGATCTGTCTCTTTAAATTTTACCAAAACTTTTGGTTTGTTTTGTGTTTCTTTTACTTTTACTTTCCCAGATTTTTTTGTATTTTTTATATTTCCAAAAATTTTCTCGGCTTGTTTTACTACTTCTTTTTCGGTTACCTTACCTGCGACTACGAGCAATGTAGCTTTGGGTACATATTGCTCTTTTTTGTATTTCACAAAATCATCACGCTTCATTTTTAAAATATTTTTTTTCTCGCCAGCTATATTCCAGCCAGCTGGAGCATCTCCGTAAAGGAGCTTCATCATCAAATCTTGCACATGCCTATTGGGCATATCTTCATACATATTTATCTCTTCTATTATTACTCCTTTCTCTTTCTGCATTTCTATTTCAGGAAAAGTAGAGTTTAAATACACATCAGATACAACGTCAAAAATTTTAGTGAAGTGTTTTGCATCAGATTTTGCATAATAACCTGTGTATTCTTGGCCAGTAAAAGCATTGTACTGACTACCCAAGGCATCCAATTCCTTTGATATATCAATAGCTTTTGGTCTTTTTACTGTACCTTTGAAACACATGTGTTCTAGAAAATGTGAAATACCATTTATATTTTTTGTCTCATATTTTGAGCCAGTCTCCACCAATACCAAGACTGTCACCGTCGGGTTGTCTTTCATTGGTATTGTGACTACTCGGAGTCCATTCTTTAAAACTTTTTTACTGAATTTCATT
>CAYYJU010000039.1:0-3744 GCA_964472335.1 uncultured Candidatus Saccharibacteria bacterium
ATTACTAGAGAAGCACTTTCTCCTAATGGATTTATTTTTGATGCAAATATATCTTCTAAATTTTTTAAAGCAAAGCCAACCTTGAGTAAACTTTCTTCATCTTCATGAATAGCCCCTCTTCTGTCGGCATTACCTATAGTCTCTAGTGCTCGGCCTATATTTTCTAAACTACTCTCTACCATTTCAATTTTTTTAGATTGTACACCGTCTTCTATGTTTCTAAGCCCAGATATTATTTTGCTTACTTCCTCTGGTTCAATTATAGGGATTAACCGTTCCTCATCTCTTTCTTTCAACGCACTGATTAACCTACTACCAGTCGTCATCAATTCCTCCGTATTAAAATTTTCTAGAATATTATTTTCTTCAAAAGAAGATTTGTTTTCATCGCTATTATCTACTATATCCACAGAATCTTTTTTTGTTTCCGGGTTATGTAAAACATCAGGGGCACTCTCTTTCACTGGAATATTATTTTCAATTTTTTTAAATTCTTCCATTTGAATATAATATCATTAATTTAAGACAACCTTACAAGCTTTGGTTGTGTCCTGCCAAACCATTTCAATGTGAGATTTTTTACCATCGGCGTCTTGTCTGTGACTAGGATACGCACTTCTCTATTGCAGGTGAGTTTCCTATTTATTTCTCTATGTATTTCCAAGTATTTTTTAAATTTTTTCGGCACTATTTCATCTTGAGAAATAAGTTTTACTTTTGGTCCAATGATTTTCTTTATATCTTTTTTGAATATTGGATAGTGAGTACAGCCTAGGACTAGTGCATCCAAATTCTTAGTAGAAAAAGATTTTAAATATTTTTTTATAAATGGTATAGCGAGAGCGTCCTTCCCCTCCTCGGCGAGCGAGGCCAGCATCGGAGCAGAATTTTGAAACACTTTTATTTCTTTATTAATTTTTTTTATTTCTTTTGGAAATGTTCCAGAGCTCACCGTGCCTCTCGTGGCGAGTATGCCTACTTTTTTAAATTTTATAGTTTCTTCAGCTGCTGGAATTAGCACACCGAGTATTTTTCTATCTTTAAAATTTTTTGGTAAATATTCTCTTTGCAATTTTCTTAGAGCTTTCGCGGAAGCTGTGTTGCAGGCGATTACAACAATTGCACAATTTTCTTTTCGAAAAAGATAATCCACCCCTTCTCTAGTAAATTCAAATATTGCTTCTTCGCTACGATTTCCATAAGGCACTCTCTTTGTGTCTCCTAAATATACATAATCATATTCCGGCATCATCTTGTGTATGGCTTTCATTATGATGAGACCACCTAGCCCTGAATCAAAAATCCCAATTTTCATCCAAATAGTTTAACACAAGAAATAAAGAAATTGTGTTTTAGAAAGTCTTGCGCAGGCGGACGCGCCGAGCAGTTCGCTAGCACAGCAGTGCTAGATAGATTGCTTTATAAAATACAGTTTCTTTATTTTTAAGAACAGTACATGATATAATCATCACATGAACCACTCAAGATTAGATCAATTGTCAGACGGCATATTTGCCATAGTCATGACGATTTTAGTTTTTGAAATAAAATTACCAATTATGTGGGGGCCTGTAGACAACATGGGCCTCTGGCTTCATATAAAAGAGCTCCTCCCTCTTTTCCTAAGTTATATTTTGAGTTTCTCTCTGCTCTTTACTTATTGGCGAGCACACCATTTCTTTGTTTCAATTTATGCAAAGACAGTGGACTCAATGCTCGTAAATATAAATGCTTTATTTTTTATGTTGATTAGTTTGGTGCCATTCTCTACTAGTATTTTGGGAGAGTATAGTAAAAATGAATTGTCAGTAATAATATTCGGCACACACATAGTTTTGATAGGGCTCACTTTGTATTGGATGCGCCGATATGTACTTTATTCTGAACACATTAAAAATCCAGAAATAACAAAAAGAGAAATTCGTGGCAGTACTATCCGCACACTCGTACCTGTATTTTTTGCTATCATCGCTATCCCGCTTTCCTTCATTAGTATAAAACTTTCTCTTACCATATTTACGCTCATAGTGATTTTCAATTTTTCATCTTACAGCACTAGCCTTTTTGAAAGCATATTGAAAACAATTCACAAGATTTTCTTTGGGGTAGACCAAAAAGGCCACTTCGCTGACTAGTTTTAAATAAGAACTTATTTCCGTACTCCGTGTTTTTGGTGTAGCTTGGCTACTTCTTGCTCTTCTACTTCTTCCCTTTTTTCTTTCCCTCTCTCACCCAAAGCTTTGAGCTCTCCATCTCCGAGCATATTTAAAGATTTTACGAGATCAGATAGATGGTCTACTGAATTTTTTTCTGGAGCATCTAGCACTTCTTGGAGCAACGCATTTAGTATCCAGCCCATTCTAGGTCCTGCTTTGATGCCTAAATTTTTCATCATATACTCCCCGTTTATTTTTAGTTGAGACACGGATATAGGATCTCGGAGTGCTTCTTCTATCATCGCATGGTATTTTCGTAATCTAAAAGAAGTTTCTTTTTTATTTGTCCCTACCCTATCGCATTCGCGGAGATTCATCAAATCCCAGATATTTTCTTTGCCAATTTTTGTAATTATCCTACGCACAGCTGATAAAGTGATCAATTCTGTATCAGAAAAAAACATATGGTTACGCACCAGCTTTTCTACTAGTTCAATTTCTTTCCTAGAGAATTTCAGTCTTTCCATTATCTTTTTAGCCATCCTAGCACTGATGACTTCATGGCCATAAAAGGTATATTTTTTCTTACCCACTCTAGTCTCCTCTCTTCTACTTTTTGGTTTACCTATATCATGGAAAAGTGCTGCGAGTCTCGTAGTGAGAGACCAGTCTTTATCTATCGCATGTTGCATTGCATACAGTAAGTGTTGCCATACATCGTACACATGCTCTCCTGATTGCATGCAACCGATACCCTCTTCGAGCTCCGGAATAATATTTTTTAGTAATCCAAATTTTTGTAGCATTACAATTCCAGCACTTCCATTTTTTGAATTTATTATTTTTACAAACTCATCATGAATTC
This sequence comes from uncultured Candidatus Saccharibacteria bacterium, assembly GCA_964472335.1. GTDB lineage: Bacteria > Patescibacteriota > Minisyncoccia > Phycocordibacterales > UBA9973 > UBA9973. The sequence continues at coordinate 3,022 of CAYYJU010000039.1, forward strand.
TTTCTTGTGAAATATTTTTTATTAAATCTGCATTTTTTAAAATACTTTCACCTGTTTCATGTGAAATTGTGAAATCAAGTTCTACTGCAAAACGCACAGCTCGGAGCATGCGAAGCGCATCTTCACCAAATCTCATATCAGCATCCCCCACTGTCCTTAATAGTCTATTTTCTATGTCCTTTATTCCTCCAAATATGTCCGTTATATTATTTTTCTCTGAGACAGGGTTTTTTAGTCTATAAGACATAGCATTTATAGTGAAATCTCTTCTCTTCAAGTCGTCTTCTAGGTTTTTACTGAATTTTATCTCATCTGGATGCCTAAAATCGCTATATTTTGCCTCTAATCTAAATGGAGTAACCTCTATTATGTGATATTCAGGTGTTTCACGTGCAACATCACCTATAGATGTTTCATGAATAACATCTGTATCGGGTGTTTCATATGGAACACAAACTCCAACTGTACCAAAAGTGTTTTCGTACACAGTTTTCTCAAAAAGACCAATAATATCTTCCGGAGTGGCATTTGTGGTAATATCCCAGTCTTTCGGAGTTCTATTCATTAAAAGATCACGAACACATCCACCTACTAGATGAGCCTCAAAACCACCCTCCTCTAGGGTTTTTGTTACATATGAAACATAGTCTGGTATGTTTTTTATTAAGTTTTTAGTATTTGTTTCCACTTTGGAAATTGTGCGGCGTAGGAGAATCGAACTCC
>CAYYJU010000040.1:0-3157 GCA_964472335.1 uncultured Candidatus Saccharibacteria bacterium
CACAGATTGCTCTATACGAACCTCAATCGTACGCGTATACCAGTTCCGCCACCTGCGCATTTACAACTTTTTTAGTCTAGCATATTTTGCCAAAATAAAAACCTCATTTTATTGAGGTTTTTATTTTTTATTATTCTTCTTTGGTTTCTTCTACTTCTTTTTTTTCTGCGGGAGGAACAGATGAACGCATTTTTCGGCGGACATCTTTTACTGCTTTAGTACGTACATAGTAAAGCTTACTTCGGCGAGCTCGGGCTCTCTTTACTATTTCAATCTTGTCTATCATTGGAGAGTATATAGGAAAAATTCTTTCTACTCCTACACCACTAGCGACTTTTCTTACTGTAAAAGTAGCACCTATCTCTGTGCCATGCTTGCGAGCTAGGACCATTCCCTCAAAAGCCTGAGTTCGGAATTTGCCCTTTTCGTCTTTAATCTTAGACCACACACGGACCGTATCACCAGACTTGAAATCAAGCTTTTTACGAGCATCCATATCTACTGGACTAAGTTTTATATTGCCTGTTTTGTTTGCTACCATAGTAAAAACACTTTAACATGAAAATTTTCTAAAGGCAAATCATTTAAAGATATAGTATTTAAATGAATTCTTGCTGGTAGCATTTTACACAATAGACTATTTTTGTGTCTGTTGGAGCATAGGGAGTATAAATATCTACACTGCACTTCATGCAATTTCTATTGTACATGCCAGGTTTTACTAGTTTTGCAAATCTTTTTTCTTCTCTACACTTTGGACATTCGTGTGGTAAAGGTAAATTCATCTTGTGTAATAAATCGAGCTCCCCTTTTGTAATCTTATACGCCTGCTTACAAGACAGACATTCTATGATTTCACCTAATACTTCTTCTGTAGTGTTTAAAATGGCGTCTGGTAATTCTATAGACTTTATAGTACATGCGATCTTTGGTTTTTCACTGTCATCCCAAAAATATCCTTCTTTTAGAGCTTCTTCTTTGGTTTTTGGAAAAATTTTAATAGCGTTTGATTTATTGTAAGCAAATTTACTCATCTCTGGCGGAAAAAATTCTCCATATGGAAACTTTCTTCCAAGCTTATCTATATATGGATTTTTTTTCATGTCTTCTATAATCTCGGCTTTCAGTTTTTCATATTCTTCTTTGGTGTATTGTTTATTTAAAATACAATATGATTTTCTCTTTAAATTTACACAACCAAAATTATTTTTCCCTGCGACATTAAATTTACAATATTCTAAATTTAAACAATCTGGATAACAATACAAAGAAAATTTTATATTATTTACATTCTCCCCTACGCTTACACTCTCATAAATCATGCTCGCATTATTCCCCCAACCTGAATAATCATAACAATCTTCTACTGGCCTGACTGTCACCATTTGAACCCATTTTGAATTTTCAGCTCCGCCCACTATATACATCTCCTTGGAATTCTTTGTCCTATACACATACTGACCTGTGGCATTTAAATTTAAAGAATTTCCATCGTATTCCCTGTATGGCTTTGTAGCCCAAAACTCTTGTGCTTTTTTCTCAAATTCTTTTATGCCGGTCCATGTATCGAGTCTTAATTCTTTTACTTTTTCTTCATATTCTTCTTTTGTATACTTCACATTTAAAATAGAATACGAAGCTCCTCGTAAATTTACACAGCCAATTAAATTATTTGAGCCAAAACAATTTCTAGAAAACCACACGTCTACACAATCTGTACATTCATAAGAGAAAAAAGTCCTATAGCATTTTTTTATTCCAACAGATTCATAGCACAACTCAGAATAAAATCCACGCAAACAATCTAAACTCGATTTTAATTTATTTAAAATCGAAGAATAGTAGACATTGTCACAATAGTCTGCCCAAAAAACCAAGTAGCAATCTTTACACCAACCAAGAGCATTTGAATACTCAGAATTTTTCAAAGTCGGCAAGTTGGTTTCCAATGCAGAATGAGGAGTTTTTTCTGAGAGTTCTTTAACTTGTTCTAAAAAGGGTCGGGATGAATCATACTCCACTCCATACTCTGTGCCATCCCAAGAATCATTCCACCAACATTTTTGACAATAAATCTTTAGTTCACTATCTGGAGAATACATAGACATAGTCCTCTCTCCACATTCACCACAAACACTCCAAAACAAACTCCATGGATTACGAAAAGCGAACCTACGTATCATTCTACATTCCGGACACCAAGTAGGAGCTGGTACTTTTATTTTTTCGTAAAAATTAAAATCTTCGGACTCTATCTGAAATCCCTTTTGGCAGTTTTGGCATATTTTATTTTGAGCTTCCATATTTTTATTTTAACACTTTCCTAAATATAAGTGGCAAGGGAGATTCTATCTTTATAGCTTTACCCTTTAGATCCTTGAATTCTATAGATACTGCGTGTAGAGCCATTCTTTTGATTTCTTTAGGATATGGGCCTTGTGGATTATATAATGGGTCGCATACTACAGGATGGTCTATCGCCTTCATGTGTACTCGTATTTGGTGTGTGCGTCCAGTTTTTGGAAATACTTCCAAATATGTGAATTTATGTGGTGTAGGCTTCACAGATTTTTTCTTCGTGTCGGAGCCCTTTAGGGTAAAGCGAGGAAAAATCTGCGAAGCTGAAACTTCAAATCTTTTTAAAACTTTATATCTAGTTATAGCTTCACGCATCTCACCTCGAGCTCCACGACTAGCAGAATATTTTCTAAAGTCTGTAGGACTTCGGCCTATAGGCTTATTGATAACTCCCCGCTCTTCTTTTAGCCATCCATTTACAACTGTATTGTAAGTTTTTTTAATTTCTCTATTTTGAAACTGCGTTTTTAGAAATTCATAAGATTTTTGATTCTTTGCTAGTAGCATTACTCCTGAAGTATCTCTGTCTAATCTATGCACTACACCAGGGCGCTTTATTTCTATTTTTTCTCCATTGTGTTCTGCAAACATCGGCTCACCGACATTCTTCATTCTTGGATAATTTTCCAAAACCCAATCAGTAAGAGTCTTTTCTTTTGTACGCCCATCTGGGTGCACTGAAATACCAGACGGCTTGTCTATGGCTAGAATATTAGAATCTTCGTAGAGAATTTTTATTTTCATTGTGCCCTCGGGAGGAATCGAACCTCCAATAGCGGCTTAGAAGTCCGCAGTTATA
>CAYYJU010000041.1:0-2178 GCA_964472335.1 uncultured Candidatus Saccharibacteria bacterium
TCTCCGGCTTTTTCTTTTACTTTTTGTTTAAGTAGAGGATATTTTTTTAATTCAGGGTCTTCTTCTATTAGTCGCACAGCTTCAGTTCTAGCAGCTTCTACCATTTTTATATTTTTAATTGCCTCCATTCCGAGGTCGGTGATGCCCCATTGTTTGGTACCACCTAGCTCTCCAGCTCCACGCAGAGATAAATCTAGCTCTGCCAATTCAAAACCATTTTTTGCAGTCTTAAGAGCTTTTAATCTGGCGATAGTTTTTTCACTTTTAGCTTCAGCAAAAATATAACAGTATGCCTGATGCGAGCTTCGGATTACTCTGCCTCGCAATTGGTGTAGCTGAGCCAAACCAAATCGCTCAGCTCCCTCTATTATTATGATTGTAGCGTTGGGTACATTTACACCGACTTCTACCACAGAGGTCGCGCAAAGTATCTGTATTTTATTGTCTGTAAATTCTGCCATCACGCGCTCCTTGGCTTCTTTACTCATTTTGCTGTGGAGTACACCTATTTCGTATTCTGGGAAAATTTCTTTTTTCAATCTCTTGGCTTCTTGTGTCGCAGACTTTACATTGAGAGCCATCTCTTTTTCAGGATCAGGCTCATTTATTCTCGGACAGATGACATACAGCTGTCTGCCAGCTTTGAGTTCACGCTTTATTTCTTCATAAGTATCCTCGCGTTTATTTGGAGTAATTATTTCTGTGATTATCGGTTTTCGTCCGAGAGGCATTTCTTCTAGTAGTGATAAATCAAGGTCGCCATATATGGTAAGCGCGAGCGTGCGGGGGATAGGAGTCGCTGTCATAGATAGTAGGTGAGGAGCGATATTATCTTTACGGACTAGATTTCTCCTTTGGTTTGTTCCAAATCTGTGTTGCTCATCTATCACACACAGAGCCAAGTTTTTGAACTTTACACTTTTTTGTATAAGGGCATGTGTACCTATCAATATAGGTATTTCTCCATTGGCTACCCATTTCAATAATTGTGCTCGAGATATTGTGGTCCATCCATCAGGATTTAATTTTGATGGAAATTTTCTACAACCAGATCCGGTGATTAGTCCGATTTGTATTGGTAGGTGTTTAAAATATTGTATAAAAGATTCAAAGTGTTGAGTGGCTAGTATTTCTGTCGGTGCCATGTAGGCTACATTTAAATTCCCAAAATTTTGGCCATTTGGTCTTTGCTTTACTGCCACATACGCTGCGGTGGCTGCCACAGCAGTCTTTCCAGAGCCGACATCTCCTTCGAGTAGGCGAGACATTGGAAAGTTTTTTCCCATATCGTCTAGTATGGTTTTGATAGATTTTTTTTGTGACTTGGTCGGCTCAAAAGGGAATCTATCCAAGAATTCCTTTATATCTTTTTCATCTGGTTTTATTTGGAAAGATTTATTTTTTCTATATTCAAATTTATCTCTTTGGCGTTCCAGTTGGATAGAAAATACTTCTTCAAAAGCAAATCTCTTTCTAGCTGACTCTGCATCTTTTTTATCTTTAGGTTTATGAATCCAGATGAGAGCAGTCTTTAGGGTAGGTAAGTGGTATTTTTTTAATATATCACTTGGAATATAATCCTCTGTATTATCTAGTGTTTTTTCTTTTAATATTTTTTCAATCGCATGGTAAAACCATTTACTGGTTATGCCTTTGCTTTCTATATATACGGGATATCCAAACGATTCTACGGGTGCATTTTTCTTATTAAAGAGGCTTTCATGGGAGTCAATTGCCATGTAGGGAGTTTTTTCAACTTCAGGATTTGCCAGATAGATGCCATTTTTTCCTTGGGTCACCTTACCGGTCAGTTTTACATTTGTGCCATCTTTTACCATCTTGGCTAGGTAAGCTTGATGAAACCAAGTAATCTTTATTTTCCCAGACAAGTCTTCTATTTCTCCCTCTGCCATTGGGATATTTGTCCGGAAAGCTTTTTTTGTTTTCAATTTAGAAATTTTTCCATAGACTGTGGCCATGTCTCCTACATTTAATTCGGCTATATTCATCACCGTGCTGATGTCGCTATAGCGGACAGGGAAGTGGAAAAGCAAATCTGCCACTGAAAAGAGCTTTAGCTTTGAGAGAGCTTTTTTCTGGTTAGAATCAAGACGAAATTTTCTTTCAAGTTTGTCAGACAAGTTCACCACTTCATAATAACAGAATATTTGAATTTTT
>CAYYJU010000042.1:0-2167 GCA_964472335.1 uncultured Candidatus Saccharibacteria bacterium
TTTTTTTAAAAAAACAAAATATATTTCTATCAGTTTTAAAATACAACTTTTTATTAAAAAAGTAAAGCCCCGCGACAGATGTCGCGGGGCTTTACTTAAATTTTTGTTATTTTATATTAGTGATTTTGACTTTAAAGAATGGTTGTCTGTGGCCATTGCGCTTTAGGTAACGAGACTTTTGCTTGTATTTCATGACTAGGAGCTTCTTTGCTCGGCCTATCTCAGAGATAATAGCTTCAACTTTTGCGCCAGTTATGTATGGTGTGCCGATAGTCGTATCTTTACCATTATCAACAAGCAAAACTTTGTCGAAAGACACTTTGTCCCCCACCTTATGTGCCCCCTTCATTTTCTCAATAGAAACAACAGAGTCTACAGAGACCTTGTATTGCTTGCCACCTGTTTGTATTACTGCAAATTCCATAAGTTCTATAATATATGAATTTCAAAAAAATTGCAAGTTTTAGAGGTTTATTGCTATAATACACCATATGCAAACAAAAATAATAGAGAAATATTTCTTTTTTGGGCTATTATTAGCTACATTTATATTCACTGCACTCATATTTAGTCGTTTTTGGATAGTCATCGTACTGGGCATTTCTTTTGCTATCATACTGCGCCCTATGTATGAATGGTTCAGAAAAAAGCATCTTCCAGATAGTCTTTCAAGCTTTTTAACTGTAATTATATTTATGATTGTTCTATTGGGACCTATACTTGGTATAGGAGTTATAGTTTTCAACCAAAGTCAGGACCTATATTTAGGCTTTAGTAGTGGTGATTCAGCGACTTATATAAATACAATCAATGAAAATATAAATAAGCTATTACCAGCAGGAGTTGATTTTAATGCTCAAGAAAAAATAGCCGATGTTATATTCTTCATCTCCGAAAACACTGCACGAATATTCACCTCCACTTTAGCTGCATTTTTTGATTTTACTTTGATGCTCCTTGCTATGTATTATTTCCTCAAAGATGGTGCTCACTGGAAAAAATACATAATTAAACTTTCACCATTAAATGACGGGGATGATGAGAAAATAATATCTAGATTAAAGCTTGCTGTAAATGGCGTAGTTAAAGGCTACTTGCTAATTGCAATCGTTCAAGGATTCCTTTCCTCGATCGGTCTTTGGATATTTGGAGTTCCACATTCTGCACTTTGGGGAGTCGTAGCAGGCATAGCATCACTCATACCAATGGTCGGCACTGGTTTCGTTTCTGTACCTGCGATGATATTCCTCCTCCTTGGTGGTCATCCATATGCCGCACTTGGTCTTCTCATCTGGTCTGTAGGTATAGTCGGCATTGTGGACAATCTACTTTCTCCATATGTTGTCTCTGGTAAAATCAAAATCCCTCCTCTTCTTATCCTTATATCTGTCCTTGGAGGTATTTCAATGCTAGGGCCTATTGGTATACTTGTCGGCCCGCTTACTCTTTCCCTTCTTTATGCCCTTATCTCAATTTACAAAAATGAATACAATGACAATGAAAGCTTGGAAGCTTAGATAATGAGACTGAAATATTATGCCGATAAAATTTTTTAATACTTTAACTCGTGAGAAAGAAGAATTCGTACCTATTGTAGAGAACAAAGTAGGCATGTATTCTTGTGGGCCGACAGTATATGACTATGCTCATATTGGGAACTTGCGTTCATATGTTTTTGCTGATATTTTGCGTAAAACTTTAAAATACAATGATTTGGATGTACAGCAAGTAATGAACATCACAGACATAGGGCACCTCGCTTCTGACGCTGACTCTGGCGACGACAAAATGACCAAAGGTTTACTTCGCGAGGGTAAAGAACTCAATTTGAAAAACATGCGCGAGCTCGCAGAATTTTATACAGAAAAATTTAAAGACGACCTCAAAAATTTGAATGTAGCATTACCAGATATTTTTTGTTTTGCTTCGGATTACATAAAAGAAGATATTGAGCTGATAGAAAAGCTCGAGCAGAAAAATTTTACTTACAAAACAAGTGATGGAATTTATTTTGATATTTCTAAAATGCCGGACTATGGAGTGCTGACAGGTGGCAAGAAAAATTGGAACGAAGACAATGCTCGTGTAAACATAAATCCTGAAAAAAGAAATCCCGAGGACTTTGCTTTGTGGAAATTTAATTCTACTTTAGGTTTCGAGTCCCCTT